>NZ_JBHFNQ010000256.1:0-89598 GCF_041929345.1 Floridaenema aerugineum BLCC-F46 | reverse complement strand
TACAACGTCTCTACTGGGTATACAACGTCTCTACTGGGTATACAACGTCTCTACTGGGTATACAACGTCTCTACTGGGTATACAACGTCTCTACTGGGTATACAACGTCTCTACTGGGTATACAACGTCTCTACTGTCTTCCCAGCTTGGTAGGCAAAAAATGTTGCTTCAGTAAGTAACTATTCCACAGGAATACTTGTTTGTGCTGCTGTTTCAGAAGCATTAACCTCAGAACTTGTCTGTTCCACCTCTGTTTCCCCCGCAGTTGCAGAAGTTTCTTCCGATTGTAGTGGTGATTCTAATTCCAGTATTGGCGTTTCTACCGTAATAATGGGCAAACTGGGTGCAGATTTCACCTTTTTATCACCTCCTGGTAACTCGAAGCGTTCCAACAGCTTTCTAAAATTCAACCTTTTTGGTTTGCTAATGGGTTGTGTCTCAGTTATTCCTGCTGGACTTTTCTCTTCCCAAATAGGCGTAGCTTCAACCTTGGGTTCCTCTGTTGTTTCTTGGGAAGGTGCTGATACTTCCTTAATTATCGGTTCCGGGGTGGGGGTTTCCGTGACTTCCGGTACAACTTCTGGTTCTACTTCTGCTTCTGCTTTAGTTTCTGGAACTGGTGTGACTTCCGGTTCAGGGGTTGGTGTTTCTGTTACTTCCGGTACAACTTCTGGTTCTACTTCTTCAGTAACAGGTGTTGCTTCTGCTTTGGTAACTTCTGCTGGTGGTGGTGTTTCTTCAACTACCGGAACTTCTGCTTTAGTTTCTGGTGTTGGTGTAACTTCTGGTTCAGGGGTTGGTATGGTTTCCAGTTCTGATGGTTTTGGAATGTAATTGCGATCGATTATCCCACGAGCATCGGCAACTGTAAGTTCACCTCTAACCAATTGCGAAAGGGTATCTTTACCATTCGGTTCATAGCTCACCACCCGCACTGCACTGTTATATACATTTTCTAATGGCTTGTCCTGTTCGTCCAGCAACTCTAATTTCACCCAGTTTTTCCCCGGTTTAAAGCCTTCGAGATAAATTGGTTCCCATTTATCAATGATGAAGCTTTTACCATTGACGGTGCAGCGAATTTTCCAATCAGCAATTTGATCGTCAGGATTTTTTTGGGCTACCGAATGTAAGGGCGCATTGGTGAGGTAAAAGTCTAGCATGATAGGTTCGGCACCATAGCTACCTTGGGGACTGCTGTATGTTAGCAGGGGTTGGGTAGCAGTTGGATTATTTTCCTCAGTTTTGGTAAAAACATGGAAGGTAGTTTCAGCGTATGCACCCTCGTTTTTAAAGCTTTCATCCCAAGGGCGAGAGGCAAAAACCCTGATGGTGTGAGTACCGGGGGCTACGTCGGACAAAACTAAGGGTTGGTTAAGGTCATAAACTGCTTGGTAGGGTTGATTGTCTAAAAAAACCTGCAGGTGGGGCCCTAATCCTAGTTCAGAATTTTTGAATATGGGTAAATCCGCCACTTTAAATTTTACTGTAACGTTGTTGTCTTGTAAAATTTCGTCTGATTGGGGACTAAGTATGCTCACTTGGGGTTTGTAACTTTCTAATCCTTGACGCAACTCTTGAATAGTTTGTGGAGGGGAAACTTCTACAATGTTTTTTTCTATGGTTAACCCAGATTCAGATCTATTTTTGTCACTTTGTTTTGTCGAGGCTCCATTGGCACAACTTACTAAACTAAGAATTACCAATGCTGCCAATAAGAAACCTAATAGCTGTTTTGCCTTTCCTTGTCGCCAATTTTGCATATACACCAATTAATACTCCTAAACAACCAATAATAGACTTATAAGTAAGCTATTCATTTGAGACTATAGCCCAAAACGGCTCAGTGCCTTACGGCTCAACTATTAATAACTGATTAACCTTATTGTTAAACTTTACTAATTTTTGAGTTTTGTAAACTAAATCGCAACACCCCTTGACTTTTTTACCAAGAGTTATAGGGTAAAAGCTAGTAGGTGTCTATGCTTTAGGATATTTGAATTATTGTTAACTAGTTTCAGAAAGAACGGGAAGCTAGTCCTATAATTCATCAAAAGGAACTACCCCCTGCCAAACACAGGCAAGCCACAAGCTAAAAGTACTGATTTGGTGAAAATTTTCCTAAAGTTGGGGTAACCTAGAAAACCGAAAGCGAAGTAATTTCCGAAAAGAAAGGAAAATGCTTTAGTCTAGAGGTGAAAAAACTGCGGTAGTGCAATCCGTGGTTAAAGCTCGTGGAGTCCGACGGTTTACCGGGACAAAGAAGCGAGAAGCCCTAACGAAGCCCGCCTGGGTAAGGAAGGGTAGCACGACACCTAACAAAACCTCAAGATAAATTCAAACGGGGTAAACCTCGTGCCTTAGTTAAAGAGAGAGGAGAGTCTTCATGACGATAAGTCCTCCAGAGCGAGAGGCAAAGGTAAGGGTGGTAGTTGATAATGATCCGGTACCTACTTCGTTTGAGAAGTGGTCACAGCCAGGACATTTCGATCGCACCTTATCCAAAGGGCCAAAAACCACAACCTGGATTTGGAACCTACACGCTAACGCCCATGACTTCGATAGTCATACTAGTGACCTAGAAGATGTTTCTCGGAAGATCTTCAGCGCTCACTTCGGTCACTTGGCAGTTATTTTTGTCTGGTTAAGCGGCATGTATTTTCATGGCGCTAAATTCTCCAACTACGAAGCTTGGTTAGCCAACCCCACTGGAATTAAACCCAGTGCTCAGGTGGTTTGGCCGATCGTAGGTCAGGAAATTTTAAATGCTGATGTAGGCGGTGGTTTCCACGGGATTCAGATCACCTCTGGATTCTTCTACATCTGGCGGGCTGCTGGCTTTACCAATAGCTTCCAGCTATACTGCACCGCGATTGGTGGGCTAGTAATGGCAGCTTTGATGCTATTTGCTGGCTGGTTCCACTATCACAAACGGGCTCCCAAACTGGAATGGTTCCAGAATGCGGAGTCGATGTTGAACCACCACCTAGCAGGGTTGTTGGGTTGTGGCTCTTTGGGTTGGGCTGGACACCAAATTCACGTTTCTCTGCCAATCAACAAGCTCTTAGATGCTGGGGTAGCTCCAAAAGATATCCCTCTGCCTCATGAGTTCATCCTGAACAAGGATTTGATGACAGAGTTGTATCCTAGCTTCGCCCAAGGTCTGGCTCCATTCTTTACCTTGAACTGGGGAGTTTATTCCGACTTCCTGACCTTCAAAGGTGGATTGAACCCGGTAACAGGTGGCTTGTGGTTGTCTGATACAGCACATCACCACTTAGCGATCGCAGTTCTGTTCATCATCGCTGGACATATGTACCGGACAAACTGGGGCATCGGTCACAGCATGAAGGAAATCTATGAAGCGCACAAAGGGCCCTTTACTGGCGAAGGCCATAAAGGTATCTATGAAACCTTCACTACTTCTTGGCACATTGAGCTAGCCTGGAACTTAGCTTTGATGGGTTCTTTATCCATCATCGTCGCTCAACACATGTATTCGATGCCTCCCTATCCATACTTGGCGACCGACTATGCTACCCAGCTGTCGATCTTCACACACCACATGTGGATTGGTGGTTTCTTAATCGTAGGTGGAGCGGCTCACGCAGCCATCTTTATGGTGCGCGACTACGATCCGGCAATGCACCAAAACAATGTCCTGGATCGATTCATTCGTCATCGGGACGCAATTATTTCCCACTTAAACTGGGTTTGTATGTTCTTGGGCTTCCATAGCTTCGGCTTGTACGTCCACAACGACACCATGCGTGCGTTTGGTCGTCCCCAAGACACCTTCTCTGATACTGGCATTCAATTACAACCAGTATTCGCTCAGTGGATTCAAAACATCCACACCTTAGCTCCAGGTGGTACTGCTCCTAACGCTTTACAACCTGCTAGCTATGCCTTCGGCGGCGATGTGGTTGCCGTAGGTGGCAAAGTGGCAATGATGCCAATTGCTTTGGGTACGGCAGACTTCTTGGTACACCATATCCATGCGTTTACCATCCACGTCACCGTGCTGATCCTGCTCAAGGGCGTACTATTCGCTCGTAGCTCTCGTCTGATTCCAGACAAGGCAAACCTGGGCTTCCGTTTCCCCTGCGACGGTCCTGGTCGTGGCGGCACCTGCCAAGTATCTGGTTGGGACCACGTATTCTTAGGACTGTTCTGGATGTATAACTGCATCTCGGTTGTAATCTTCCACTTCAGCTGGAAAATGCAATCAGATGTTTGGGGTACTGTGGCACCCGATGGCACAGTTTCTCACATCACAGGTGGTAACTTTGCTCAAAGCGCGATTACAATCAATGGTTGGTTGCGCGATTTCCTGTGGGCACAAGCCTCTCAGGTTATTAACTCCTACGGCTCGGCGCTATCAGCTTACGGCTTACTGTTCTTAGGCGCTCACTTTGTTTGGGCATTCAGCCTAATGTTCTTATTCAGTGGTCGTGGTTACTGGCAAGAGTTGATCGAATCGATTGTTTGGGCACACAATAAATTGAAAGTGGCTCCTTCGATTCAGCCTCGCGCTCTGAGTATTATTCAGGGTCGCGCAGTAGGGGTAGCTCACTACCTCTTAGGAGGAATTGTCACTACTTGGGCATTCTTCCTAGCTCGATCGCTGTCTTTAGGATAAGAGCACGGAAAAAGCTTCTGGGTTTTGAGTTACCAAGTTTTGCACTTTCCTCAAAATTTCAGAATTCAGAACCCAGAAGCTCAGTACGTCGTTGATGATTTAAGCAAGATCCAGCATTCATCAAGGCTTATGGCAACAAAATTCCCCAAATTTAGCCAAGACCTTGCCCAAGACCCGACTACTCGTCGGATTTGGTACGGGATTGCTACAGCCCACGACTTTGAAAGCCATGATGGCATGACAGAGGAAAATCTTTATCAAAAGATCTTCGCCTCCCACTTCGGTCACATCGCAATCATTTTCCTGTGGACTTCCGGTAACCTGTTCCACGTTGCGTGGCAAGGCAACTTTGAACAGTGGATCAAAGATCCGCTAAACGTCCGTCCCATTGCTCACGCGATTTGGGACCCCCAATTCGGTAAACCAGCAGTTGAAGCTTTCACTCAAGCTGGTGCTAACTATCCAGTAGATATTTCCTACTCAGGTGTTTATCACTGGTGGTACACCATCGGGATGCGGACAAACGGCGACCTTTACCAAGGTGCGTTGTTCCTGCTAGTGCTGTCGGCAATCTTCTTGTTCGCAGGTTGGTTGCACTTACAGCCTAAGTTCCGCCCCAGCTTGTCTTGGTTCAAAAACGCTGAATCTCGTCTGAACCACCACTTGGCTGGTCTGTTCGGTGTGAGCTCTCTAGCTTGGGCAGGTCACTTGATCCACGTTGCCATCCCCGAATCTCGCGGACAGCACGTAGGTTGGGATAACTTCCTGAGTACCATGCCTCACCCAGCTGGTCTACTGCCCTTTTTCACTGGAAATTGGGGAGTTTACGCGGCTTCCCCCGATACTGCTGGTCATGTATTTGGTACAGCTACAGGTTCAGGTAGCGCAATTTTGACCTTCGTGGGTGGTTTCCATCCTCAGACTCAATCTCTGTGGTTGACAGATATTGCACATCACCATTTGGCGATCGCAGTTCTGTTTATCGTCGCTGGTCATATGTACCGGACGAACTTCGGGATTGGTCACAGCATCAAGGAAATGATGAATGCCAAGGATTTCTTTGGCATGAAAGTTGAAGGGCCGTTCAATATGCCTCACCAAGGCATTTATGACACCTACAACAACTCTCTGCACTTCCAGTTGGGTTGGCACCTGGCTTGCTTGGGTGTAATTACCTCTCTGGTGGCGCAACATATGTACTCGCTGCCTCCCTACGCTTTCATGGCGCAGGACTACACAACACAAGCAGCGCTGTACACTCACCACCAATATATTGCTGGTTTCCTCATGGTTGGTGCTTTCGCCCACGGAGCGATCTTCTGGGTGCGGGACTATGACCCTGAGCAAAACAAAGGCAACGTATTGGATCGCGTGTTGCAACACAAAGAAGCGATCATTTCTCACTTAAGCTGGGTTTCTCTGTTCCTGGGCTTCCACACCCTTGGTTTGTATGTTCACAACGACGTAGTGGTTGCCTTCGGTACTCCTGAGAAGCAAATCCTGATTGAGCCTGTATTCGCGCAGTTCATTCAGTCAGCTCACGGTAAACTCCTGTATGGCATGGACACTTTGTTGTCCAACCCAGATAGCATTGCTTCTACCGCTTGGCCGAATCACGGTAACGTTTGGCTACCAGGCTGGTTGGATGCAATTAATGCTGGCACCAACTCTCTGTTCTTAACTATTGGCCCTGGCGATTTCTTGGTACACCATGCGATCGCTCTCGGCTTGCACACCACCACCTTAATCTTAGTTAAAGGTGCGTTGGATGCACGCGGATCTAAGCTGATGCCCGACAAGAAAGACTTCGGCTATGCCTTCCCTTGCGATGGCCCTGGTCGTGGCGGTACTTGCGACATCTCTGCTTGGGACTCTTTCTACCTCGCTATGTTCTGGATGCTGAACACCATTGGTTGGGTAACCTTCTACTGGCACTGGAAGCATCTGGGTGTATGGCAAGGCAACGTAGCTCAGTTCAATGAGTCTTCTACTTACCTCATGGGCTGGTTCCGTGATTACCTCTGGCTGAACTCCGCTCAGTTGATTAACGGGTACAACCCCTACGGCATGAACAACCTGTCTGTTTGGGCTTGGATGTTCCTCTTCGGACACCTAGTTTGGGCTACTGGCTTCATGTTCCTGATTAGCTGGCGCGGTTACTGGCAAGAGTTGATCGAAACCCTAGTTTGGGCTCACGAACGTACTCCTCTGGCGAACTTAGTTCGTTGGAAAGACAAGCCAGTTGCTCTGTCGATCGTTCAAGCTCGTTTGGTTGGTTTAGCTCACTTCACTGTTGGCTACATCCTCACCTACGCAGCTTTCGTAATTGCCTCTACTGCTGGTAAGTTCGGTTGATCTAATTAACTGAAATCACCTCGTAGTTAGGTAATTAAATAAATCCCCTGCCCTTTGGGTGGGGGATTTTTGATTCAATAGACTTCTGATACTAAATCCTGGTTGATTACCCCCTTTTTATTTGAACCGCGAAGACGCGAAGAGCGCGAAGAGAAGAGGAAGAAGATAAAGGGGGTAGCTAACCCGGATTTGGTATGAGAGTTTATTTAATAAAGCAAGAACCAGGATAATTCTGTTTCTTCTTAATCATCATCGTCGTCATCGTCGTCATCGTCGCGATCGCTAGAACGCCACTCTCTATCCTCATCGTCGTCATCATCGCGCCTGCTGTAGCGCTGCTCTCTATCCTCATCGTCATGATCATCGCGTCTGCTGTAGCGTCGCTCTCTATCCTCATCATCTTCATCATCGTCATTATCATTGCGCCTGCTGTAGCGGCGTTCTCTTTCCTCATCCCGTTCTCGATTCATTCCAGGGATGGCTCCTTTCAACATATCGGGGATGCCGTCAAAGTTAACCATTGGGGTACTCCTAATTAAGGATGGATAATGAAATTTATTATTCTTCTTCAATAATTGAATTTTCCCAAGTTAAGAGAAACGCCTCAAACCCCTAAAGGACTAAATTGAAGGATTATGTTTCTCAGGATTGCTGAAGCTCAACCTATGGCTCCTCCTGCTATGCTGAATTTATTGGCTCTTTAACCCGATCCATTAATCAGGTATCAGAGAGCTAAATTTTTTTGTTAGCTGTGTTAGTCAGACTCTACTCCTGGGAATAATAAATACGGAGTAGGAGTTTGAAGTGTGCTGGAACTATCATCTGAATGGAATAATGAAGCTTATGTATCTTTGCATTTAGTTCAAAGGATGCTGGAAAAAGCAGGTTTGCCTCCCAAAAGTGGTTACTCTCACTGGATTCCAGAATTCAAGGTGAAGGTGCCAAAGCTAAATGTAACAGGTTATTTAGAGTGGACTCAAAAAGAGGTTGATTTTTTTGTAGAGGATTTAAGCAGACATATCAACTTTCTAGTTGAGATTAAAACCTCTGAAACGAGAATTGATGATGATGCTCGTATTCAGTTACAAACGTATCTCAAATATTCTCATACAAGATTTGGAATATTAATTGACCCATTTTTAGTTGAGATATATGAGTACTCAAAATGGGTCACAACTTTAAGGTACAGCTTAAACATAGATAGTCCAAGTAATGTTGAACCAATAGCTAATTTTCTAAGGAACTTTTTGGATTCAGTTAAAATGCGTACAATTGCAATTCATACCTCCAAAGGAGGAGTGGGTAAAACAACTCTGGTTGTCAATATTGCCTATGAGCTAGCAAGTCAGGGTAATAGAATTTTAGTGATCGATTTAGACGATCAAGCAAATGCTAGTTTATCATTGGGAGTTAATAAAGCAGATGCTTTTGATAAAGCTTCTACTATAGAGAAGTTTGAAAAATTACTTAAGTCTTTTGAAGAAAGAAAAGAGCTTGTAGAGTTTTTAAAAGATTACGAACTCTCAAGCTTTAACTATACGCAATACATTCAACCTTCGAGTTTTAACTCGGTTTTGAATAGTGGCGGCTGTCCAGGGAAAGTAGATGTTTTACCTAGTAGTTATAAAACAACCGATGCTGCTATTGCTAACTTAGGAGGAATTCGTGAAAAGCGGCTTGACAAAGCATTACGGCAATCTAATATAGCGGCTGATTATGATTACGTAATCATTGATACTCCTCCTAGCGCTACTACAATTGCTAGCAATGGATTATATGCAGCACAATATGTAGTTATTCCGTCTCAAATGGAATATTTATCAGTATATGGGATTAGAACTCCCATTAAGCGAACAAGAGAAGTTCAAGAAGAGATGGGCGGAAAACGAGGAGTTATCCTTGGAATTGTTCCGATGATGACTGAAAATGTCAAATTACATAATACCATTAAACAATTAGTTGCAAAAAACTTCCAAGGAATTCCGATATTGCCAGAAATTAAAAGAACAGTATCCATAGGTCAGGCTTCTAACGCACGGCAACCTCTCTCATTATTTGCTGAACAAAATAAAGGAGCAGGTACTGCGGCAAAACAATTCTCAGCCTTAACAAAAGAAATAGTTGAAAAAATCAACCAAATAGAAAGTTGTGTAGGAGTTTAAGATGATCAAACTTTATAAGGGAATAGAAAGTAAACCCAGCCTTTTAGTGTTGCATCAAATAGAAGTTGCTCAAGAAAGTTCTGGAACAGCACAGCCTATACTCAAAAAGGTTTCTGAAACTTTAAAAGAGTGGGACTTTAATTTAGCTCTGCCAATAGTTTGTGTTACTGATGAGGAAGATAAATATCACTTGCTAACTGGACTACCAATTTATGAGGCAGCCGTCGCCGCAAACCTAGAGAGAATTTGGGTATTCCTCATTGCAGCTAAACAAGCTGAAGCTGAAAAAGCTATTGAACACGCTCTTTTGCAGTCAAAACTGAATGACAGAGTAGTAGAACCTCAAGATGTTACAGAGTTTTTGGATTTTATTAATAATGCAAAAGCTAATCTGACTTCAATACCTGGAGTGAAGGATGGATACGCAAGATTGATTAAGAATAACCGTCCTTACAATTCTCTGGAAGATATGCAGAAAAAGCTGGGTGCTAAACGTTCTTTAAATTGGTTAAGAGCATATAAGCATAAGCAATGAAAATTTAATAAATAGGGTGGGTAGTAAAAATGCCCATTCCTTACTTACTGATACAGGAGAAGCAGAAAGCAAAAAGTAGTAATGAATTGGGTTTTAGTTTTAGCGATCGCACTAAGTTTCCTCACCGGAGTCAGTCTAACTTACTCCCTCTTGAAACAACAAATCAATCAACAAAAAGAAGATAACACAACACAAATAGAAAAGACAGTTGAGCAATTAGAAAAAGCTCATGAATCTCGAATGCAAACAACCATTAACTCATTAAGGCAGCATTATGATAGCCAGTTAAATCAAGCTACCGAACTATTACAAAAAGAATTTGAAGTTAAGGCTTTGAATTTGCAGCAAACTCTGGAGGAAAAAGCTAGAGTTAAAGCCTTAAAAGATTTTGAATCAGAAAAAGATAGGTTGGAAAAGACCTTTGAAGAAAAGTACCGCTTAGAATTGATTAAATGGAAAACTTTATACGAAAAATCCATTCGGAAATCAACCTTAACTAGTAGTCGAAGTATCATCAAAGGTAGAGTATCTGAACAATTGTTACCCTTATTGCCTGGGTTAAAATATCATCCGGGAGATATGAGATTTATCGGTTCGCCCATAGATTATATTATCATTGACGGTTATGATGAAGCCAAAGAAAATCTAGGGGAAATTCGATCGATTATCCTGGCAGATGTCAAAACAGGTAATCGCGCCAAACTCTCTCCGATCCAATTACAAATTAAAGCTGCTGTTGATGCTGGGCGGGTGCGCTGGGAAACGATCTTGATTGATAAAAACCTGCAAATTTCCACTTCAGCGCCAAGTAAAATTACTCGTGAATCATCAGTTATTTCGGAAAATATAGATAATATAAATAATGAAAACGCAGATGATTTAAGTCAGCAAATAGTCGCTTGGGGTAATACCAGAAAAATTGAGTATATTTCCCAATTAATTAGCTATGGATATCATCCTAACGGTAATGTTCGCAGATTAACAGCATCAGCTATTGGCAAAATTGCGGCATCTCATAAATTGAGACAAGAGATTAAACAAGCAATACCAGTATTAGGAAAACTTACTAAAGATGAAAAGCCGCAAGTAAGAGTTTATGCAGTAAAAGCATTAAGTTTAATCGCTTCAGATGATGTTTTACCTTTTCTGAGACGCGCTTTAGAAGATCCTATTGGTTATGTTAATAGAGCGGCAAATCAGGCGCTAAAATCAAGAGATATTCCCTTTTGAAAAGCTCAATCGGTATAAATCAACAAATTAGATTGATTTCCATCAGTCTAATTGATTCAAATAAATCGATGTCATTTTCCGTAAATGCACAAATATCAAAATAATGAACCACAGGGGTGCCACTTTTTTTGCGATTTGAAGCTAAATAGGTTGTTAAATCGAGGAAGCGATCGTACTCTTGATGAGACAAACTAACTAAATAGTTGCCATAGTTATCATAAACCATAAAATATTCATACCCAATATCAAATAAATTTTGAATTGTTGCTAGTCCCGCTTCTTCTCCCTGATTTTGGAAACTAATATCATACTCAAAATAGATTACAGGAGCTAGCCCTTCGATCGCTTCCAGAGAGGTTTCAATAATGTAAAAATCAAAACCATCAGTATCAATTTTTAAGAGTTTAGCATTTTTAAAACTAGGATAATCAGAAAGAATTGATTCTAGACTCTTTGTCGGAACAACTGTTGTCCCTTCCCGATCGATCGCCTGAATAATTGATGCAGTTCCTCCACTACTAAGTAAGCGATCCAAGTTAACTAATTCTCCGTCCTTACCAACGAAACATTCAGCAATTTCCAGTCCACCTATTCGGCAAGAATTTTGTTTAAGATATTCCAGAAAATTAGGATTACCTTCAATACATAATACTGGTATATCTGAATATTGTTTAATTAAAGCAGCACTATCTCCTACATTTGCTCCTATATCAATAGCTGAGGATTCAGGGTACTTTTCAAAAATGGCCTGAGCCATATATCCCAAAGCTGTATCATATCTCAACCAGGTTGATTGATATCTATCTAGTAAATGCTCAGAGGGCAAAATAATCTGGTAACGGCCTATCTGATATTCCTTTGACATCATATTTTTGGCACTCTCTGATTTAATTTCTACTGTTAGTTTAGTTTATAGATTAGCCAGATCCCCTACTCCTCCAAAATCTCCACCAAATCCTCAATCATCACATCAAAAGTTCTCGCCAACTTATGCACCGCCGTATAATCAACCATAGCTAATTCCGAACGACGGGCATAACTTTTCACAGTATTGTAAATCACTCCAGAGCGCTGGGCAACTTCCTTAAGTGTCCAGCCTTTCTCCGCCGCTAGTTCCCGAATTCTTAGTCTAACTAAACCCATACTTGACTAATGATGCAAATACACCTTAAAATAAAATAATTATAACGTAAAAGCAATCGCCCCGCAGTGTGACAAACGAAAGGGCGATCGCAAAAAGACTCAAAAAAAAAGAGTCAGACCAATCTTAGCAACATCCAACCCAGAAATGCAAACATTTAATCCTATTTCATCTCGGAAAATCATCGAATCGAAAATTGTCCACAAATCCCCAATCCTACATCCCTTAGCGCGATTCGTTACCGAAGAAGCAGTCGCCCTCCTATTCAACATCTCCATTGAGAAAATCTACAAAATCACTTGCTTGCGCTACGTTGTCCACGTTCACGGCCTAAAAATCAGCAGATTTGTCAGTTATGCCGACTTTCCGCCAATTTTAAACGTAACCTTCCCCAAACCAATAGATTTTTATTATTGGCATAAACGCTGGAAAAAGAAACCAGCCCAACATTTTTGGCAAAAATTCTATATCCATCAGTTCGAGAAAGCATTTTCAGCCGCAGAATTGCTAGATTGGACTAACCTGGTAACTAAAGTCAAATCTCTATTTACCAACTCAGTATTAGAAACCCTCAGAGAAGCCGCCGCAAAACAACAAAATTTTCGGAAACTTTCCTTGGTTTAATTATTGTCACTCGCACCGTTAAGCTATTCTCTCTTGTCGGTTGATTACAAAATTAAAAGATTTGTTGATAAACAGTGAATACGGGGAAATTGCAGAGAATAATAGTGAGTATTAAGTTTAGTAGGGTGCGTCAGAAGCCGAAAGAAGAGCGATCGAATCCAAAATTTTGCTATCTGACGCACCCTACAAGTTGAAAAGTCCGTCAAAATTAATAACTAGCAACTTACGGTATTAAGGACTTCAGTCCCGGATTTCGGCAGATATATTTTGAAATCAACCAGATTAGGGAAAATTATGGCAATTCAAAAGCTTTCTTCCCGAATAGATAGCGTGAAAATCTATGCTGCTGGTGCCACTGTCACTCGAATTGCCGAGTTACAACTGATACCCGGAGAATTACCAGAACAAGTAGAAATAGCTCAATTACCATTAGCTTTAGAAGATAGCAGCGTCAGAGTCAGAGTAGAAACTATACAAGGAAATGTACCCATCGCCGGGGATATTCGGATTGGATTAGCTGTTCCCCCACCATCAGAAACACCAAACCCACCGCCGGAAGAAGAATTGCGTGCAGCTAAGATTGCAGTAAAACAAATAGAAGATATTATCAGATTAATCGATCGAGAAATCTCCGTACTAAATCAATTAGAAGTACCCGCCCGCCCAGAGAGTGACATTGGTCTAGCGCCACCAGCTTCGCCAATGAGTGCTAGACTCGCATTAGCTAACTTCAGCGACGAACAAATTCGCCTGAGAATTCAGGAAAAGCGGGAGAATTTGGAAAAGTTAGCTAAAGCTAAGGAAAACTTAGCTGATTTAGAACAGAAACAAGCTATAGCTTCCAGAGCCAGAAACGCTAAACCAGAAGAACTGCGAAAAACCGTAATTGTCAGCTTAAGTTATGAAAATGAAACATCCGATCTTAATCAAACAATTGGGTTAATTTTAGAGTATTTTGTACCCGGTGCTAGATGGACACCCACTTATGTTTGTCGGTTGAATAGTGTAGAAAATCAGGCGACAATTGCCGTCAGAGCATTAATTTGTCAGCGCACGGGTGAAGATTGGTCAAGTGTTAAATTAGAACTTTCTACAGCTAATCCTATTTTTTGGTGTGCCATACCAGAATTACCATCATTGCGATTAGGAAAAGCGCAACCGGAAATTAGAAAAGCTGGTTGGCGTAAACCGCCTGTGGGTGCAGAAATTTTGTTTGAAGACTTTGATAGACAGAAAGAAAGTGCTTTAGCTGATGTTAGAAAATATTCGCGCCGCCTGATGAGTGGATATTCGTCAGATTTGCTGTCTGGGTCTGGAAAATCCGAGCGCCGTGCCTATAGAGTTGCCGATGAAGAATTGAGTGGACAAGGATTCCTCGAATCGTCAGAGTCTCAGGATTTACAATTTCTATCCGATGAGTTGTTGGATAAAGAAGAAATGGTGGATTTTTCTGAATTGGAAAGTCTAGTGAGTGAATCGACATCGCTTCAACGACTGTCTGCAAGACCAACACCAGCGTCAGCGCTTGAACCACTCTCAGCAAGACTAACACCAGCATCAGCAGCACCAGCGCCCAGTATGGCAAGAAGGTCTAGTAAATATGATTTGGAGTCACGGAATTTCCCAAAAGTTGGCAGCCAGGATGAGTTTAAAACTGATTTTCTTCCTTATGGTTTAATGAGGATGGGTACAGCTGATAACCGAGAAAAGCGTGGTAAATTAGCGATCGCCCAAACACAAGAACTTTATTTAGAAATCCTCCACCAGCAAAAAGTTGTAGTTAATTTCAACATCTTAGAAGTAGTCCAACAAGCAGTATATAGCGCCCAAGAATGTCTTACATTTCCCCTTCCTCCCGGTGGAATTAACGTCCGAAAAGTAGCAGCTTCCTTCGACTATTCCTACAGCGCCGATGGCAGAATTGATATTCCCTCAGATGGTCAATTTCATTCCGTTGCCTTAACTAGCAAAACAACAGATGTAGATGTTCGCTACATAGTTGTTCCTCGCGAAGATACCAACGTTTTCCGCATTGCCCAACTTCGCAATCCTCTATCAGCACCGCTATTAAGTGGCCCTGCTGATGTTTATGTAGATGGCGAATATATTTTATCAACTAATATTGTCACAGTTCCGCCCCAAGGACAGATGGAATTAGGATTAGGAGTTGAACAAGCAATCAAAGTTGCCCGGAATACTTCCTATTGGGAAGTGCGTTCTGGCGAGACAATAGTGGCATTTAATGAACTGTGCCATCAAATCAAAATTGAGATCGCAAATCGTCTCAAGAGAAACGCAAAAATTGAGGTACGAGAACGTCTTCCCATTCCCGAAGAAGGTGCAAAAGTTGAAGTAAAAATCGAGCAAGTTTCACCCGAATGGCAACAATATAAACAAGAAGAACGGGGAACACCAATAAAAGGCGGTTATCTTTGGCAAATCGAAGTACCTGCAAAAGAGCAAACAACTTTGTCAGTTGACTACAAAATTAAAACTTTTGTCGATAGCGAATTAATCGGCGGAAATCGCAGAGAATAAAAGTTCGTCTAGTCTAGATCCCCGACTTCTTGGAGAAGTCGGGGATCTGAGCAGCAGCAATTAATAACCATATAAAAGCGATCTCAATAGTTATGCAAACAATTCAATCAGAAAATAGGATCGTCCAAGAACTAACTTTCGATGCACCCGTCTGTGTTGTCACACTCCTAGAAGACCGTGCTCAAGTAAGAAGAATTGGCAAAACCCAACTAAACCAAGGACTTTGGCGCATCAAAATCTTACAAGTTGCGCCAGTCCTTTCTGATAAATCCCTACGTGCAGAATTCTTGCAAAACTATCCCGATGCACGCATTGATGATGTGCGCGTGCGCCGCCAAATGTTAGTTAAACAAGAAGATAAACCAGATGAATTTAAAGCTTTAGAAGGCGAAATACGTTCTCTTACCAAAACATTTAATAATATCACTGAAGACCGTCAGCAGCTAGAATCCTGCTTTCACAAAATCAATACTATTTTGACCAAAGGTTTGGAAGAATTACCCATTGATGCTGTTTGGGGACAAATCGATCCAAAAACTTGGCGAGAACAACTATCTACTCTATTTAAACAGTTGCGAGATTTGCGTGCCGAAATCTGGAATAATTATCACACTCAAGAAGATTTACAGCAAAAAATTAATCATTTAATGACAAAAGCAGAGGCTTTATCTCGCCCAGACACGATCTATACTGCCTGGATTGAAGCAGATTTAATGATTCCCCAAACAGGCGAATATGAAATTGCCTTTGATTACGTAGTTCCCAATGCGATTTGGCGACCTTGGCATCAAGCACGTTTGCTGCTAGAAGAGAGGACTGAAGACCCGACTACAAACCGCACTAAGCTATCTTTTCGCATGGATGGCTGTGTTTGGCAATGCACTGGCGAAGATTGGCAGAATGTGGATTTGGTATTTTCCACCGCCCGTGCTTCTCTGGGAACTGAGCCGCCCCTATTGACAGATGAGCAATTAAATGTTATGGAAAAATCTAAGCAAATAAACATTCAGCTTCGCGAGCAAAAGATTCAGACCACCGGACTAGGAACAGGCGCAACCCCTGCTAGTGCAGAAGCCCCAGTAACAGTTACTTTACCAGGTGTTGATGATGGGGGAGAAGTTCGCAATCTCCGTCCGACGAGAAAAGCTACGATTCCCTCAGATGGTCGTCCTTATCGCGTTCCGATTTTTTCCTTTGAGTCAGAAGCGGATATTGAGTACATCCTGATGCCAGAAGTGTCTTGTCAGGTAGTTCTTAAAAGCGAACAAACAAATACAGCAAAGTTTCCGATTTTAGCAGGGCCAGTGGATTTAGTGCGAACCTCTGGGTTTGTTGGTAGAACATCAGTGCTATTTATTGCTCCTGGTGAGAGATTTGCTTTAGGATGGGGGTCAGATGGGGCGATGCGAGTGCAGCGAACCGCAGCCCAGAAAAAGGAACAGGATCATCTGACAAAATGGAATATTGTCACAAAAACAGTCAGGTTATATCTATCTAATATTGGGGCAGAACCAAGAATAATTAAAACTACGGAACGCTTGCCAGTTTCGGAGTTAGAACAGGTGAAAATTGAGGTAATTGCAGATAAAACTACTGAGAGAGTACAGCCTGATGAAAATGGTTTTTGCACTTGGAATTTTAGCCTGAGACCTTATTCTCAACTCGAAGCTTCTTTGGTATACAAAATTTCAGCAGCACCAGAAGTAACGGGGATTAGTTGAAAGAGGGGGGGTGGGGTGGTGCGATCGCAAATTAGCTCTATTTCTCGTTCCCAGGTTCAACCTGGGAACGAGTATTTGGAGGTTCTACCTCCCCGGCTGCAAGATCTGAGTTTATTCTCTGGTATGTTTCATTGAAACTAGATCCGGGTCAGTTCTGGGAGTGGTTTTTCAACTAAGAATTATTGATTAAGTAACAACAACGCAGCAAAAAATAGACAGGGGGGAAGCGATCGCAATTTAGCTATATCAGACCTCTCCATAAATTAAATGTCCGTTACTTGAAACCCTTGTTGTAGAGACGTTGTATACAACGTCTCTACAATTTATAGTCACTCATCGACTTCTCATCGAGAATTGAGAGCTTATCGACTTCTCATCGACTTCTCATCGACTTTTTCAAACCCCATCTTTTCACTATTTACGTAAGTTAAGATCAGCAACAAAGGGGAAAAAGCAAATTAAACAGTCAGACATTGCCCCCAGAAAACCATGAGTAACTTCCCAGACTTTTCTCACTACGGCTATCAAATCAAAAGCCAACTAGGTAACAACTCCACTGGCGGACGTTTCACCTACTTAGCCCACAATATCAAAACACAAGAATCTGTTGTCATCAAACAATTTCAATTTGCCCAATTAGGCGCTACTTGGTCAGAATATCAAGCTTACCAAGAAGAAATTAAGGTACTGCAAAGTCTCCATCATCCCCAGATTCCCCGTTACCTGCAATCCTTTCAAACCCCCGATGGTTTCTGCATGGTACAAGAATACAAAAACGCCCAATCCTTAGCCATAATTCGTAGTTGGACACCGCAACAAATCAAAGAAATTGCCATCTCAGCTTTAAAAATTTTAGTATATTTACAAAGACACCCAACCCCAATTATTCATCGAGATATCAAACCAGAAAACATCTTAATAGATGAACAAATGAACGTTTATTTAGTAGACTTTGGATTTGCCCGAATGGGAGGAGGAGAAGTAACAGTTAGCAGCGTAGTCAAAGGCACATTAGGCTTTATGCCACCAGAGCAATTATTCAACCGGGAAATCACTAAAGCATCAGATTTATATGGATTAGGTGCTACCTTAATTTGTTTATTGACAGGTACTAAATCAGTAAATATTGGCAGCTTAATTGATGCTAACTATTACATCAGATTTCGCCATCTAGTGCCCCCACTGCAACGGGGATGGATGAACTGGCTAGAGAAAATGGTAGAACCCAATTTCAAAAACCGTTTTGCCAATGCAGCCGAAGCTTTAAAAGCTCTGAAAACTAGTGATATAGCCGCGCTACCAAAAGTGAGAATTAGCCACGATAAACTCGAATTTACAGCGACGAAATGGGGGGAAAAACTTACACAAACCATCACCATTAGTAACCCAATTCCCGAAACATTGTTAGCCAGCAATTGGTCAGTTGCGCCACATAAATCTGACCCGCCCCATACCCCTTATGAACACGCTTGGATTTCCTTCAATCCGGCGAGATTTGAAAGTAATAATATCGAATGTGAAATTACGGTGGATACGAGTCAGCTACTGACCAATGAAACCTACAGTCGTCAAATTTTGTTACACACAAATTCCGACCCAGAATATTATTCTCTGCCCGTACAACTTCAAACTGCTCCTCTCCCAGAAGCACTAAAACCTAATTATTTATTGTTACTATTAATTGGGTTGATCTTTGGATGTCTTGGTTATCTGTTAAGCTTTGAGAGGATTATTTTTATACCCGTACTCATACCTACATTTTTATTGTTAGATAAAATTATGATAGCCACAGCGGAAGGAGCGAAAGTTAATATAAGTGGAATTTCGCGGGCTTATTTTATTAGTCAATTAATTAGCTTTTCACTTCTGCTTACACTTGGAGTAGCTTTTGATATTACCTTTATATTTGGAAGTTTGATTGCAGCTTTAGTTGCATTTTTTTGCATAGATGAAGGTAAATTCCCTTCAATAAAAATCGTGCTTATTACGATTTTTATGATGATTGTTTTTGGTTTACTTTGGGATGCTCACGATCATCCTATCGGGGCTGCTACAGTTCTTGTTAGCTTTATATATAGCTTTTTACTTACTTTGGCATTTGTATTTATTAAGGTTTTAGTTTTTCCTTTGATTAGATATGTAGCTGACGCTCACATCAAGAGAGGATTTCACCAGAAAGAAGCTGCTCAAATTGCATTGTTAACCGTTGGAATATGTGTTGGTATGAGCTTTATCCTCTCCTTTGTGTATCTCTCAATCCTTTCTAATGAATGGAGATATTTTTTAGAAAATTATCTATTTATATTTGTAATCAGTATGACAATTCTGACTTTATCCCTCACACTCCCCTTAGTCAATTTGCTGATTTATCAACCTTTAAAACGAGGTCGATTTATTGCTAATTATCGCCGCTCTTATTCCCATTTGATTAAACCATAACTTGTAGTCTGTAGGGTGCGTCAGACAAAATAAATTATGGTGACTGACCAATAATTTGAAGTTCTGACGCACCCTACAACTGGGAACGAGGACAAACAAAGGACAAAGGACAAATGACTACTCACAATTTCCCTGATTTTTCCAATTACGGTTATCAAGTAAACCGCGAACTCGGGCACAACCGCGCTGGCGGTCGAGTCACCTACCTAGCAACTGAAATTAACTCGCAAAAACGAGTAGTAATTAAACAATTTCAGTTTGCTCATTCCGGTGCTAGTTGGTCAGAATATGACGCTTATCAACGGGAAATTCAAGTGATGAAAGGATTGGAACATCCTAGCATACCCCGTTATTTGGATTCTTTCCAAACCTCAGCCGGATTTTGCATGGTGCAGGAATATAAAAACGCTCCATCTTTGCTTGTACCTCGTCAATGGAAACCACAACAAATTAAACACATAGCTATTGCTGTCCTGCAAATTCTCAACTATTTGCAAACCCGCATTCCCCAGGTAATTCATCGAGATATTAAACCGGATAATATTTTAGTAGATAGACAGATGAATGTTTATCTGGTAGATTTTGGTTTTGCGCGGATAGGTGGCGGACAAGTTGCTGTTAGTAGCGTAGTTAAAGGTACACTCGGATTTATGCCACCAGAGCAACTTTTTAATCGCCAATTAACAGCAGCATCTGACCTTTATGGTTTGGGTGCAACGTTAATTTGTTTGCTGACGGGAACTCATGCTAATGAAATTGGTAGTTTGATGGATGATGCGGGTAGAATTAATTTTAAACAAAGGGTGACTAAGCTGCATCCAGATTTTATTAAATGGCTGCAAAAAATGGCGGAACCTAACTACAAACAGCGCTTTGCTAATGCGAAAGAAGCTTTAGATGCGCTGATTCCTTTGTCGGTGCTGCGTCCGCTGAAGCCACCAAAATTCATGATGCCTACGTTGTTAGGATTAGGTGCAGTTGGTTTGATGATTTTGGCTGTAGTTAGCAGTGAAACGTTTTCAGCAAAAAAAACAGAAAATGCTTTATATCTTCCCTTTGTTAGCCAAGTAAAATTGTTTTCCGAGACTGAGCCAAACCAAGATTTAGAAAAGATATCACTGAGTAAAGATGGCAAAAATCGGGTGTATTTTCAAGTAAAGTTTCAGCAGCTTACATCTAAAAAATACCAAGGTAGGTGTCAGATTATTGATAGTTCAGAAAAATCTGTTTATCAAGGAATATCTACTCTTATACCCGAAGAAAATAAGCTAGATACTTGGTGTTTTTATGATTTTAAAATCACTGGTAATTATCAATTTGAATTCTATTTAAATGACGAAAAAATGGTAAGCAGATCTCTGATTGTCTTACCGTAAATCAAGGTGAAAGAAACCCGGTTTTTTAGAAAAACTGGGTTTCTAGTCAAAGTTTTTCTTCAAAGACAACCGATAAAAATCAGTTTAGCGGACTATTTTAAAGGACTAAAACCCTCTGGACAGTCAACTTCCTGCAAACCAGAAGGAGGAACAGGTGGCATTATAATAGGTTTAACTATCAAGTCTGCTTCTTTACTTTCGCAAACAACTGCCTGAGAAGTTTTATCAGCGTCTGGTTTTCCAACTAAACCGACTATTCCCACATAGCTTTTCAATTTAGGACTTAAAGGTTCAGCTGTCACCATAACGTAATCATCAACCTCTTTCGGTTTGGCTGATATAATTTTGTCATCTTTTTTCTGAAAAGGGCCATTACTAGGATATGGAGATTGAATGCGGTAGCGATAATTAGTTGTTTGTGTTTTAATCCCAACACCTAAACTACCCCATGCTGCATCATCGCTTGTTGTGACAAATTGATTGTTTTCTGTGTAATATGCTTGCTGGGCTTTGTTGACTGAGGAAACATATTGTTTTCCTTCTGCTTGCCTTCCCTTGCCAGGTCTACTCATTTGGGATAAATTTTCGTGGCAATTTTCACAGGGAACAATGTAGAAGGAAGATGACAAAGCTGTTACCGCTGAACCATAAATCAAAAGGCGGACTAACAAACCTAGTGTGGTAAAGCCTTGGTTATTGTTTAGTTTGCAGCAATATAAAAGTAATTTAGCTTTTAATTCTGGTTTCATGGTTGTTGCTCTTTAAATATAGTGATTTTTAGTTGCATGAACTACAAATCTAGAAACTCAGTTTCAGAAAAGTTACCGAGTTTCTTTGTGTCTCATCGGAAAATAGGTTTTTCAAAGCAAATCTGCAACTAAGTATATTTTACTTATTTGGAGCAAGGAATATTTCATTAGGTGTATGAGAACTCATCGACTTCTCATCGACTTCTCATCGACTTTTCAAATTTATTTAAAGCCCAATACGGTTCAGTTAAGGGTAGGGGCGAAGCATTCGGGTCAGAATTTATGACTTAAAACCTAGATTTTTTGCCCGAATGCTGATGCCTACGGCACGCTACGCGAACGCCCCTACAAAGGAAAAAAAATCCTTAACTGAACCGTATTGATTTAAAGCCAGGAAATATTTCATCAGCAGCCAAAATTTTGAGAGAAGTTGCCGCTTCACTCAAAAGTTTGCTGAATAGTTGCATAATTTAAGGAGCCGAAATGAAAAACAAAGCCCGAATTCCAGCACTGCCAATTTCTATTGCTAAAGCTGCTAACAAAAAGCCCAAAATTTGGGTAATAATTATCGCGCCTTCTGCACCTAATAAATGGTCAACGCGAGTAGATTGCCTGACAATTACCCAAGAGATAAACATGGCAGTAATTATTCCCAAAGCAACACTTAAACCCGCTTCAGGAGATTCCGACATTAACACCATGACTGTTGAAAGTGTACCAGGCCCCGCTAACAAAGGGAAAGCCAAAGGAGTAATAGCCACATCTCGTTCTGGCTCCACAATTGGTTCATCTAATTTCCCTTCCAACATTTGCAAAGCAATTAACAGCAATAACAGACCTCCAGCTACTTGCAAAGAACCCATACTAATGTGTAAATAATTGAGAACTGTTTGTCCAACCAGAGCAAACAAAAGTAGCACCCCTGTAGCAAACAAAGCTGCTTTATTAAACACTTTATTTTTTTGCTCGGGTTCCATTCCTTTCGTTAAAATCAAAAAAACAGGTGCATTTCCCAAAGCATCTGCTAAAACAAACACAGCTACAAAAGATTTAACAAAGGTAGAAATATCAATAACTGAAATATCAATAGCCATAGATACAGAAGTAACAACTACTTAAAGGGTAAAAAATCCCTTACCGTTTGGCAAGGGATTTTCAGAAATTGAAAGTTATATTCGAGTCTGCCTTAGACAGAACTAGAATTAAGCTTCGCTCTCAATGTAGATAAACAACAGACCCATTACCACGGCTGGTAGGAGCCAGGTAACTACGGGAATGAGAATCCAAGGCAAGAAAGAAGCGGCGTATGAACCTGTCATTTCAGAATCTCCAAAAAGGTTAAAGTGATTTTTGCCAAATTGATTATCTGACCATGTTACTGACAACAGATAAAAAAATCTCCGTCAGTTTACCAGAGACAGAGGTTTAGTTGTGGACAATACCCCGGAAGATAGCGTCTACAACGTTGAAGTTTTCCAAGAGGAAAAAGGCAACGAAAGCGCCACCCATTGCACCAACAAAGAAACCAGCAGTCAACTGACTCCAACCTTCAGCAGTTTTCAGTGGCTCAGGAGCTTGAGGATTATTGCTGGGTATGGTGCTGGCATTTTCTTGGAAAGAAGCCAATCCGTAAACAGACATACAAGCGGTAGCGATGAGAATCAACGCTAAACCAGAGATTAATCCGCCTAAGTTAGCAGCTTCGCCATAATCACGTAATGGCCCAAGCTTAATCCAAGGGCCAATCAGGAAGTAGCCGTGAGCCATGCCAATCTCTAAACCTCGGAGGATAGGAGATAAGCCTTTGCGGTAGGCTGGCAAATTGCCGATGAAAGTTTTGGTAAAAGCGGAATCACTGATGGGGGTGGACAAGTGACCTACAAAAGGATCACCATTATAGGCTTTAACGACCTCTGCATCTCTAGGATCGGCCATACTTAATATTCCTCTTTGTTTGTTTGGAAATCTACAGAAGAACTTAAGCTCATATTCTAAGCAAATGAAGGTTATTTCATTACATAATGAGTGTTCAGCTTTAAAAAAGTTAATCTTACGGACTGAGCAACTCGCAAAACTTTACGATTTAGACATTGACAAAAATGGTACTTTGTGGATAGATTGATTTGAGTCGATCGCAAATACCCAGTTTGGGACTCAAACCCCTAACTCCGAAACCCAAGGATCGAGCTTGAATTCTGCGGCTAAAAAGTCTCTAAAACATAGTATTTTTGCCGGATAAAAACGACTCCGACGATAAACCGCATGAATTTGTAAGGGAGTTGGCTGATAATCTGGTAACACCACCTTGAGATCGCCTCGGTAAATTTCGTCACCAAACATCCAGACAGGCGCGATCGCAATTCCCAAACCCGATAACACTGCGGCGCGAATAGCAACAGAACTATTAGTTTGAAAAGAACCCCCGACTCGCACCTTAATAATCCCATTTTTTCCTTGAAAATGCCACTCATTGCCCGTTGTCAGACGAGTATAAACCAGACAATTATGATGCACTAAATCATCTGGGTGTTGCGGTTCTCCTGCTTGCTCAAAATAACTTTTTGTTGCTACTGTAACGCGGCGAGTTGTGCCGATGCGATCGCTAATCAGAGAACTATCCAAACGATTACCAATGCGGATCAAAAGATCTAAACCATCTTCTACCATGTCCACAAAATGATCCGCCATCATCAGATCGATTTTCACATCAGGATAGCGTGCCATAAAAGCTTTTAAACGGGGAACAATCTGCATTTGCCCAAAAAGTACAGGACAACCCAAGCGTAAAATTCCTGTCGCTCGTTCTTTCCCTGCTAAACTTGCCTCAGCTTCCGCAACAGTTTCTAAAATTTGCTGACAGTATTGATAATACTTCTTACCCTCTTCCGTCAAACTCAAATTCGTAGTAGAACGAGCGATTAACTGCACTCCTAAATATTTTTCTAAAGCCGCAATTTGTTTACTAATCGTCGGTTGGGTTGTCTTTTGTTCCCGCGCCACCGCAGAAAAACTATTCATTTCGATCGCCCGAACAAAGGTTTGCATACAGGCAATTCGATCCATACTGCACCTATTCCAAAATGGCATATAGCATATTCTATTTTGCCTACTTCTCAAAGAAATTTAAATAGATGATGATATGGTAATCAGGCATTCTCACCATTAATACGTAAATGTTAAAACTTAAATCCCTCAGTCCTTTGTTCGCTTCCTTAGCTCTCGCTAGTGTTATTAGTGTGGGAGATTTAGCGAGCAATAGCTTTTTGCTCAAAAGTCAAAATTTAGCTGTTGCTCAGGAAATGACGGCGCAGCAAAAGATCGACATTATTAATAAAAGCAAAGGACAAGTTGGTAGTGGCGATCAATTGCGAAGATTCTTCTATGGTGATTTATTACCATTAGCAGTACAACCAGGTGGAGCAGGTATGGTGGTAAGTCTTTATAACAAAGCTAACGATGTTACCTTCTCTTACTGTGCAACTTATGATGTCGTTGTAGCTATAAAAAAAGGAAGAGTAGCGATGTTTCCCGCCAATGAAGTTAAGTAATTAACTATTAATAAAGCAATAAAATTTACTGCTATAAGGGAACTTCGGAGGAATTTTGAGTTTTCTTGCACTCCTGAGCTCCCGCCTCCATTCTTCGTTCCCAGGTTGAACCTGGGAACGAGGATCTGGGAGGTTCCACCTCCAGGAGTGCAAGATCTCAGTAAACTTGCCTTATAAATAGTGAACTAAGGGAGATTTAAACATGGAAGTTCAAGATATTTTTGCGTTATTACATCCAGCGATCGCCATTATAGTCGTATTTCCCTTAATTGGAATTGTGTCAAATCGTGCCCTACTGACTCGGCAACGTCGTCTGCAAGTTGCTAATGGGCAAAAAAGTAAAATTGCGCCAGTGGTAGGTTCGGAGCACGTAGCGATCGGTAATTGGTTAAGTGGCGCAGTAGTCGGGGTTACTCTATTAGGAATGGCTTATCCCATTTTCTCAAAAATTCTCAGTAACAACAGCTTAACTAAAGAACCTTTTCGAGTCTTTTTTATCATTGCTATTTTCCTGTTAACCATTGCTTCTTTTGCCTTAGTTTTTAAAGCAAAGGGGAAACTAGGGCGGGGTATTTTTGCCAGTTTCACGGGCATGGGACTGATTATTTTAGGCTTTCAGCCAGAAATATTTCGGCGGGATAATGAATGGTTTATTTCGCATTTTTATTATGGTATAATAGCTGCTTTATTGATGGTTTTTTCAGTGGCGATCGTCCAAGATATTTATCAGGATAGACAAAATCGCTGGCGCACCGTTCATATAATTCTTAATTGTTTTGCTCTACTGCTGTTTATCGGTCAAGGAATCACTGGTGCAAGGGATTTACTAGAGATTCCCCTTCATTGGCAACAGCAATATATCTATAAATGTGATTTTACTAACAAAACTTGTCCTCAACTTAAATAAAATGGTAATTAAAAAATGCTCAACCCCAGAATTTTTGCCCTAGAAGCTCATGTGCGTTTCTCCGAAGAAGCCGCTACGGTGACTGAAATTATTCAGACTGAAAATTCTAGTATCGCTATTTGGGGAGTCAAGCCTGGACAAATTGTACAAGCTCATTCTCACCCCAATGGACAAGATACTTGGGTAGTGCTTCGAGGCACTTTGACCTATTATTTAGGTAATAATCAAAGCCAAAGCTTGAATGCTGGTGAAGTCGCTATAGCGGAAAAAAACCAGATTCATGGGGCGGTGAATGAAAATAATGAAGATGCTGTGTTTGTCTCCATTTATTCTGCTCCCCAAATTGGCTATCAAATAGCATCACCTTAATTAACAGCATGAAAGTTGCCAATAAAATCTATAACATTTTAATTAGAGTCCCTAGCCCAATATATCTTGGGATTGCTGTTTTGATTTTTGCAGCTTCTAATTCAGTCACTCGGAAAATAGTTGAAATTGGCGAAAATCATGCTATTAATGGCAGAAATCCGATCTCACTTTGCAATGTTTTATTTGTGGGTAATATTTGCGCTTTGGGTTTAATGACTCTAATTTTTTATAAAGATTGGCAACCGCATATTCTCAAAAATTTGACTCGTAAAGATTGGATTAGTTTAACGATTACAGGTATTTTATCAGGAGCGATCGCACCCGCGCTAATTTTTGCCGCCCTAGAACAAACAAACGTTACCAATATCGTTATAATTGGGCGCATCGAACCAATTTTAACCCTTGTATTGAGTGTTTGGCTGTTAAATTCACGGGTTAACTTTTGGGCAAGTGGAGGTGCTTTAATCTCCTTAATTGGGGTGATAGTAACTGCTTTTTTAGGAAGTTCAGAGCAGATGATGACGATGGGAGGATTTCAAATTGGCAAGGGAGAAATTTTTGTAGCGATCGCTGCTATCATTGGTTCCATTTCCACCGTCTTTGGTAAACTACAATTACAATCGATTCCCTTGGGAATTTATACAATTTATCGTAATATTCTGGGGACGGTGATTTTTTTCCTATTAGCTATTTGGCTTTACGGGTTAAACCATTTTGCAGAAGTTTTCTCTCCTTTCCTGTGGCAATGGATGCTCATCTATGCAGCGATTATTGTTGTCATGGGTCAATTATGTTGGTTGGCAGGTTTAAAAAATGCGACTTCATCAGAACTCAATTTAGCCAATTTATTTAATCCAATTGCAGCGATTATAATGGCTTTCTTGATTTTAGGAGAAGTTCCTACTTTAGCGCAATATTTAGGGGGAAGTTTATTGTTTATTGGGTTGATTTTGGGTTTTGTTGGCAACCTCCATGAAGCTAAAACAAGTCGAGAATTAGCTAAACTCAGTCCTCGTGAAGCTATGGAAAAACCGATCGGTTTCCGGGGAGTTTAAGAGAAGAGAAATAAAAACAAGAAAATGGGGCGACTACTACCAGCAATCTCCCCATTAAAATTCTAGTCCTCAAACAAACTTTAAAACTTGTTTTATTCCTGCATTTTTTCCACTTCTGCTACCATCAACAGCGTTTTCAAAAGTGAATCAGGATTCAAACTCATCGAATCAATTCCCAACTCTACCAAAAACTGAGCAAACTCAGGATAATCGCTAGGTGCTTGACCACAAATTCCAATTTTGCGGTTATGTTTTTTCGCAGAAGTAATTGCTAATTCTACCATTCTTCGCACCGCTTCATCCCTTTCATCAAACAAATGAGCAACTAAACCAGAATCTCGGTCTAACCCTAAAGTTAACTGAGTCAAATCATTAGAACCAATAGAAAATCCATCAAAAACTTCGCTGAATTTATCTGCCAAAATCACATTACTGGGCAATTCGCACATTACATAAACTTGTAACCCATTCACACCCCTTTCTAATCCATGTTTCGCCATTTCAGCTAACACCTTGCGACCTTCAGCAGGCGTGCGACAGAAAGGAATCATCAGAATCACATTCGTCAAACCCATTTCATCCCGGACTCGTTTCATCGCCCGACATTCCAAAGCGAAAGCTTCCTGATATTTCGGGTCACAATAACGAGACGCACCCCGCCAACTTAACATCGGGTTTTCTTCTTCCGGTTCAAACAATTGACCGCCCAAAAGATTGGCGTATTCATTACTCTTAAAATCGCTCATCCGCACAACTACAGGTTTGGGATAAAAAGCAGCCGCAATTCTTCCCACACCTTGGGCTAATTTATCGACAAAGTAATCAGGTTTATTTTCGTAAAGGGCTGTCAGTTTAGCTAAGGGAACCTTAATTTCATCATCCTCGATTTTATCGTAATTAATTAAAGCCAAAGGATGGGCTTTAATGTGATTGGCAATGATGAATTCTAAGCGGGCTAAACCAACACCATCGTTAGGCAAAGATGCAAAACGAAAAGCTTCTTCCGGGTTGCCCACATTCATCATAATTTTCGTGCGAGTTTGGGGCAAATTTTCTAAAGCAACTTCCTTGACTTCAAAAGGTAATAAACCTTCGTAAACTCTTCCTTCTTCCCCTTCGGCACAGGAAACGGTAATTTCTTGACCTGTTTTTAAAACTTCCGTAGCATCACCACAACCGACTATTGCCGGAATTCCCATTTCTCGCGCAATAATTGCAGCGTGACAGGTACGACCACCTTTATTAGTAATAATGGCGCTGGCTTTTTTCATGATTGGTTCCCAGTCGGGGTCGGTTTTATCTGTTACTAAAACTTCCCCTTGTTGGAACAATTCAATTTTCTGCACATCTAGCATGATTCGGGCTTTTCCTTGCCCAATTGCTTCGCCAACACTCCGCCCAGTTACTAATATATTGCTGTGTGCTTTCAACTCATAACTGCGAATCAGATTTGCGGCTTTTTGAGATTGTACAGTTTCGGGTCTGGCTTGGACAATAAATAACTCTTTGGTAATGCCATCTTTCGCCCATTCAATATCCATTGGGCTGTAAGTTCCGCGTACATTGCTGTAGTGTTCTTCAATGACGCAAGCCCATTTTGCTAGTTGTAAAATCTCGTCATCATCTAGGGCAAATTGTCGCTGTTCCACATCAGGAACGCGCTCATTTTTCATGTCTTTGCAGCCGCCGTCATCACAAACTAATCTGTATTCTTTACTTCCCAATCTTTTGTCTAAAATTGGGCGATGTCCATCTTTTAAAGTGGGTTTGAAAACCAAGTATTCATCGGGGTTAACAGCACCTTGAACGACATTTTCTCCTAGTCCGTAAGCAGCAGTAATTAAGGTGGCATTTTTAAAGCCTGTTTCTGTGTCGATGGTGAACATTACCCCGGAAGAAGCTAGGTCGGAACGTACCATTTTTTGAATGCCAACGGAAAGGGCAATGCTAAAATGATCGAAGTTTCTTTGATGACGATAAGAAATGGCCCGATCGGTAAATAAAGAAGCAAAGCATTTATGACAAGCTTGTAATACACTAGCCAAACCTTGTACATTCAGGTAAGTTTCCTGTTGTCCGGCAAAACTTGCATCGGGTAAGTCTTCAGCAGTAGCGGAAGAACGCACAGCTACTTCGGTGTTTTCTCCATAGCGATCACACATTTCCTGATAAGCTTTAGCAATAGCATTCCGCAAATCTGTCGGAAACGGAGTATTTAACACCAAAGTCCGCGCTTGTTTACCAATTTCCCGTAAACTATTCACATCTTCCACATCCAACTGGGCGAAAAGTTCCCGCAGTTTCTCTTCTAATCCTGCGCCTTGGATAAAATGACGATAAGCATAAGCAGTAGTCGCAA
Organism: Floridaenema aerugineum BLCC-F46; assembly: GCF_041929345.1. NCBI lineage: Bacteria > Bacillati > Cyanobacteriota > Cyanophyceae > Aerosakkonematales > Aerosakkonemataceae > Floridanema > Floridanema aerugineum. The sequence continues at coordinate 59,848 of NZ_JBHFNQ010000256.1, read as the reverse complement.
AACCTCTGGGAACATTGATTCCTTTTGCAGTTAATTCCCGAATCATTTCCCCCAAAGAAGCATTTTTCCCACCAACTAAAGCAATATCATTAATTCCCACTTCATCAAACCACAGAATTAAAGCTTGTTCCTTAGCGAATTGGAAAAGTCTTTCCTGAATTGCTCTAACCATGAGTAGTTCCTCTTGGTAATCAAGTAAAATTTTGGTAAATGATAAAATTGCCCAGGTTTTAGGCAAAAAAACTCCTAGTCAATGCTTCCTAACTATTAGGAAACATCCTAAATACCTACTTATTTTGTTAACAACTTGATTTGAAAGAACGATCGCAAATCGATCGTCCTTATAGCCCTAGTGTAGCGATCGATACAGAAACCAGCATGAAAAAACCATCTTTTGTAATTTTTCTTGTAATTTCTTTGGGATCGCTGTCTAGTTCTGCTTCTATGGTATACTGGTATACAGATTTTTGCCAAGTTTATGGTTTTACCAGGCGAAATATAAGGGATCAAGCGGTAAGAGGTTGGGGATCAACAGGTAATGAAATCGTGACAAGTGGTAATTGTGCCTTTGTACCCACCTGAAACCGAGTTCCTAAAACATTTAATACAGGGTAAAAATGCCTAAGTTTTGGTCTTGATTGAAGTTTTGAATATCAACAAAGTTAGTTCTCAAGATTGTTTCAATATCTCCAGTACTACAGTTTCCCCGCCTCATCCAAATCACTTTCGGCGGGAAACCGCGCCGAATTACAATTTCGTTAAAATCTGCGTCTTTGGTGACAATTATATAGTCGTTATCGCGAGCATATTGCCACACTTCTTGGTCTGGTACTTGGTCAAGTCCCAACAATAAAGAGGTGACTGGAATTAGGGAAAAGATCGGCTAGTCGATTGATTAAGCGAGGGGATAAGTTGTGGTCAAACAATAATTTCATGTTTTCACAATTAAGGTTTGCCGTTCACGGTCAGCTGCATAACTAAGACAAGCTAGAATATCTTCTTGAGTCAGATAAGGAAAGTCTTCGAGAATTTCTTGATAGGTCATTCCAGAAGCGAGGTAGGATAGGACATCATAAACGGTGATTCGCATTCCCCGAATACAAGGTTGACCGCTGCGTTTTCCCGGTTCAATGGTAATGATTTCTGAGTAGTTCATGGTTGAAAAATTTGAATTAGCTTAATGTTATTACATGATAAGGTTCTGACGCAGCCTACACACTGAACCGAAAATTGCTGTATTTCTGCCAGAACTAGCTTGCTACTTGATGTTGAGGCTTTTGATCTAGAAAAGCGATCGCCTGAAAATTACCCTTCTTCTCTTCCACAAAAGAAGATTTAACATATTCAATCAACATTGGTTGGATATGAAACACACCTGCTTTGGCTTCAATCCACGATCGCCCTTGTAAAAATTCCAAAGTTTCCAGAAGTGTTTGGGAAGAAACAGAAGATTCGATTTGGGAGCGCAACTTGGAAAAAGAAATTGGTTGCCAATGCTTTACCATACATTGAATTGTGGCTTTAGCCGTATCCGACAAATTTTCAAATTCTTGGTCTAAATAGTTGAGAACTGTACCGAAAACAGTAACTTTTTGATCTAAAAATTCAGTGATGCTACCATTAAATAACTGTTGAATTGTTGTAGCAATTCGGTTGAGAACCAGAGGATTTCCGGCATAGAATTCGACTAAGCGATTCCAGTTATCTTTTGTTCCGCTAAAACTTCCTTTGGTGTGGAAAAGTTTTTCAATGTCTGTTACCTGTAATCCCTGAAGACGGAATACCCGCACAGGTCTTGTCTTACCTTCCAGCGGGGTAATTTGGTGTAATTTAACTCGGCTAGTTAAGATTAAGCAACTTTGATGAGTCGCTTCCCCCACTCTCCTCAACAACTGACAGTATCCGCCCTTATTTGGGTGGTGAAGACAGATACCGTCTCGACAGGTCATTTTTGGGATACAGTCTTGGAGAATTTTGTCAGCGCCGTCTAAAATCAGTAAGCAACGGTGATGTTGCAAATAATGAATCAGTCGAGAAATTTGGCGATCGCATGATTCTGGTAGTTCAGTTTCTTTGCCATTGGATAGGATGGCGATTAAGTCTGTGAGGAGATCGTGGAGTGGGGAAGTTGGGAAGAGCGATCGACAAATCACAAACTCAAAGTTATCCTGAATTTGTTGAGCTAACTTCACCGATAAGTAAGTTTTACCCATTCCTGTCATACCTAAGAGGGTGACTAGGCGAGAGCGATCTTTGACAATCCATTGCTCAAGCGTTGCCAGTTCATCTGTACGCCCGTAAAACTCTGAGACATCGGGAGCTTCACCCCAATCTACACAATTTTGAACTGTCAAATTTGCAGTTGGAATTTCTCTATTATCTATTTGAAAATCGAAATCTGGCTTGGCAAACTGATAATCATCAGATTCAAGTTGCAGGTTAAAAGTTTGGAAACAGCACTTGAGGGTTTTTTTATCAACTCCCACTTCAAAGGCAAATACCTTTGCTATAGTGTCTGGATCTAAACCTGTGCGAAAACCTAAAGCTTCACGGGTATAACGTTTATCAAAATTATCATTCATTTCAGATTCGGATTTAGCATTTTCGAGTTTCTGCAATCCTTGTTGCGTGAGGATTACACCACGTTTACGGCCCCGTTTTTGAAGTATCATCGGAAACCTCTTGAATTTATAAATGAATGTTTTATCGATCGGCAACATTGCTCGTCTGTAGTGCATCAGTTAAAATGCGCTAGCAAACAGGAGATAACTTACATTTTTCGCTGCAAACATGGCTTAAGCGCCGAAATCTACCAGGTTATCTACAACTCAAAAAGGTGGTTATCTTAAAAATTGCACCCATTCAAAAAATTTCTTAAAGAACTCTGGGTAGAAACACAGATGCGATGCCCTACTTCAGACTAAAACCAAATCAGAGATCAAGGTGTGAATATGGGAATTTACCTACCTATTCCCATATTACTCGCCTTTTTCTGTTTGTAAAGTTAAGTAATTTAACGGACTTTCCTTAACTTCGGTATTGTGAAGGGCTGAAGTTAAGGGAAAGAATGGCAAAGTGGTTGCGATTTAATGGGTGCGATCGCCTATCAAGACCACAGTTCCGTTATTCTGTTTTAGCAGACTCATGCTGGATCGATTCATTCTTCTGGTTTGGATCGCATTATTACCGTAGTTAAGAAACTTTTTCTGACTTTAACTTCGTTCTTAAATTCCTAAATTTCGGTTGTTTAGACCGAACTGAATTTGCATACTAGACAGGTGCAGGCAACTTTTCAAAACAGGATTTTACTAGCTTTTTTTTGATGAGTGCGATCGAATTAGTTTAATTTTTTCATAAAACCATGAATTATCCAACTTCAATTAAAGAAATAGATTTAAGTCCGATTCCTGGGAAACGCTATTGGAATTGCGATCGGGAATGGCGAGAAGAGTTCGTTTACTTCCTATTAGTAGATCGCTTTCACGATGATTTAAACCGCATCCCCGTTAATACATCTTCTCGTTCTACTGGTAGCGGAAAACAAGCTCAACTGAAAAAATTTTGTGGTGGCAAACTCAAAGGAGTTAAAAATCACTTAGATTACATTCAAAACTTAGGCTGCACCGCCATTTGGTTAAGTCCCATTTTTGAAAACAACGATGCTCCTAATCCAAACTCGGACAAATATCACGGATATTCAATTCAAAACTATCTAAATATAGACCCCCGCTTTGGTACTAAAGAGGATTTAATCGATTTAGTAAATGCAGCCCACGATAAAGGAATACGAGTTTTCCTCGATGTCGTTGTCAATCACTCAGGAGATAACTGGTATTACCCTAATAACCAAGACTATTATTATTACCAAGATTGGCAATTTCCTCTCGGAGATTGGCGACAACAAGACCGACCAATTCCCCAGGAACTAAGAAACCCAGATTATTATCATCGCCGGGGTCAAGTTCGGAATTGGGATGCTTATCCTGAATGTCAGCGCGGTGATTTTTTGTCACTGAAAGACTTCAATAATGATGAAGATCGAGCAGGTAGAGAACTGCAAGAAATTTTGATCAAATCTCACTGCTACTGGATTCGAGAAGCAGACATCGACGGATTTCGCATGGATGCAGTAAAACACATGGGTGAATTGGCGATATCTCGCTTTTCTTCGGCAGTACGAGAATATGCCTACAGCTTGGGCAAAAAGTGGTTTTTCCTGTTTGGTGAATTAATTGCTCAAGATACCATAGTAGACCGTTATATTGGTGCTAATACTGCTACGACAGTAGGTGATAGAACCGTTTATTTTGGTCTTTCATCAGTCCTAGATTTTCCCCTTTACTGGACTTTACCAAATGTTATTAAAGGTCTAAAAAAGCCTAGTGATTTAATTGATCGATATGAATCGCTCAGAAATTCAGCATTGAATCGAGGAGAACTGGGACGATATCGAGTAACTTTTGTTGATAATCACGATCAGATTGGCTCAAATCCCAAACGGCGATTTGCCACTGATGCACCTGATAAACAAGTAATTGCAGGGATAGGTTATCTGCTTTGTGCGATAGGAATGACTTGTATTTACTACGGAACTGAGCAAGGTTTTTCTGGTGAAGGTTATGATGATGAATTAATTCGGGAAGCGATGTTTGATTTAGAAAATCCCCAGGTTAATTATCTAAATCAGCAATGCAATATTTACCAAGAAATTGCCAAAATCGCGCAGATTTATCGACACACAGAACCTTTGCGGTTTGGTCGAATGTACTTCCGAGAAATTTCTGGTAATGGTCGTGATTTTGGCTTACCTCAAGGACACCCTTGTACCCTGGCATTTTCTCGAATTCTCGGTTACGAAGAGATTTTGATAGCCTACAATACATCGATTACCGAACATCGGGCAGATTTTGTCATGGTTGATAGTAACCTGCAAAAGAAGGGAGGTGAAATGAAATTCCTTTACGGCAAAGAAGGTACGGTTCCGATTTTAAGCCATCCCGATCCTAACAATCCTTCGTTATTTGTAAAACTCGAACTTGAGCCAATGCAGTTTGTAATTTTGCGTGGTTTGTAGTTTGGATGATGAAAGTGCGTTCGCGCAGCGTGCCGTAGGCAATCGATCTTTCTTTAGATGTGGAAGGCGATCGCACTTTTTTGTTGCTTGGGATTTTGTTTTTTTAGGTCGATCGCTGCTCTGGAGATACTGGTTAATGAGTGCGATCGATCTAATTACACATTAGGTTAACCTGAAGCCTTTAAAACACATAGAAAACCAGAAATCGGATGTATAAATAATTTTGTGCAGGTACTTAATAAACAAAGCGTGATGTTGATCCAGATAACGTCCATAATAACGATTTTAGAATGATTTGAGGCTTGAAGATAGAAGATTATTAAATTAGTTGCTAAGTTACTTAATTTCGGTTGTTAAAACTAGGCTAAAAGAACAAAATTAAATTCAAGGTTCAATGAGTTTTTCAGCAAGCCCTACATAAGAGGTTAATAAAAACCATGCCACAGTCTATCCCTTACGATCCATCATTAACACTAGGAAACTTGGTTCCTGAAAAAAAGATGAAAGCTCTTATTGAAATATCAGAGTTGCAACGACCAATTGATGAATTGGAAAATGCCATGAATTCGAGCATTGAGGTACGGAGAAGCCTTGACTTGACCATTTCTGAAATGATCAATCTTGGTATTGATACTAGTGACCTCGACAAGGCACGGGTCGAGGCTGATAAGGCTGTTCTTGACTCTGCCAAGGTATACGCAACCAAACGAGCTGAGAGCGTGAAAACAATAGCTGAGAAAAAAGGTGCAATTGGTGCTATTTCGACTAGTATCGAAAGCCCTATTGACTATAATAAAACACAGATAAAGAAGATGCCTCTCTCTTCTGATTCGTTACGAATGAATGCACAGTATTTCTCGTTTGAGCAACAAAAGCAAAATGCTGAAATCACAATCAACCAGGCTAAAGCGTTTGTAAGCGCAATGACCAGCTTCCTGGGGACGAAAAGGTCAGCAGATATAACAACTGCTGTTGGCACACAGATGGCAACCCAGAAAGCAACAAATGATCTTGAAGGGACGCTTATTATAACAGTAACCTGTACCCATAAGGATGCTGCACTTCTTGCTCCCTTTGTGCTTGATGTTGATAAGGCTATCAGAGCGTGGAATTCTCTTTGTGATGAAGGAGATATCCCAAAAGACAAAAGAATTAAAATTGATGATGTGAAAAATTTTCAGACTATCGCCAAGGAAGAAGGTACTACAGATGAGGCAAAGTTGCATCTGTTGTCAGGTGTCACATATGGCTCCAGTTTTATTGGCATGGTTCATGTTCTTAAATCGTCAAGTTCTCAATCAAAACAGAATGTGAGTACTGTTGCAGCATCATTGCAGGCACAGATGGAAACTGGAAACTGGTTTGCTAGTGCATCTGGTGGTTTTGGAATAGATGCGTCCTTTGCCAACGATGTGAAAAGTTTACTAAGCTCTCAGTCTTTGACCTCTACTGTAAGCATTATTACGATGGGATCAATTCCTGTTATTAAGTCCAATGAGATCCAAATGGGTGTCCAAAAATTTGCTGACTTTGATCCTGCAAAAATGATGGATAAATTGGCAGTAGCAGCTAATGCTACTAACAGCGAACAGGCTTCTGTAGCTGAGAGGGCTCAGTCTGCTAGAACTGGTGGACAAATGTTGGCTATTCGCGATGCTGAGATCAAATCTGTCGTAACTGGACTAGCCCCCATTGACGAAAGAAAAAATAAACTGCTGGATACAGATACCTTAATGACAGCGTTTGAAGACTATGTTAATAAAGCCCTTGCTGGTAATTTGGGTGTTCCGATTAAATTCTACTTGAAATCCATCACACGCGCACAGCTAGCGCAAATGTGGGTTGCTAAATACTATCCCAATCGATACTTGATGCTTCAGGCTGATGACACACCAGTTAATCCGCCTTCCCCTGTGCCTCATAATGGGCCTATACCTACACCTACACCTGTCTAACAAACCTATTGGAGCAGCTGGCAATAAACTTTGTTGTGTTGCAAAGGTTATTGCCAGCCGTTCAATAGCAATTGTGCGATCGCTTACTTCATCATTGTATCCTGAGCGATGTTTACGACGGGCTACGCCTACGCATTTCTTCCGTTTACTGACTGTTTCTCTTCAAGTGCGATCGCTTCTTTCAATGAGTGCGATCGCTATTTTAGATATCTCACAACATCCTGCCACTCTCAACCCGTTTCTCATCAAATTTTCTAACTTTTTCCTGATTAACAAACTCTGCAAATAACCTAAAAAAGCGATCGACTGCACTGCGTTCATCAGCGGAATGGAAAAGCAAAATACTTGCCCATAATTGTCCCGTTTCCACCTGAAATTTCTGACGTATCCATTGCAAAAACTCTTGAAATTCAGCCTCCTGTTCCGTCAAAGGTACGCCAAGTTCGCGCCTAGCAAAATAGTATCCATCCAAAAATGCTTGAAGACTGAAAATAGAATGTCTGCCTAAATACATGGCAGGTCTTTTTTCAATCTTTTTTAATAAATCATAGAAACTATCCATATCCAACTCCCAAAAAGTTAACTCTAAAACATCTGTTCTGTTATCTGAAATTCTCTCCCAACTTCCAGAATAGGCGAATAAAGATTTTGCATCCAAACCGAGCGAGGAATTCCTTCAGGGTGAATGTTGTCAATCACAATTTCCTCTCCCTCAATTTCAACTACAACTGCTTCATGGTGTCCAGTAGTGGAAATCAGTTCACCTACACTATCATCATAAATACGTCCGTAGAGGGGATCTTGTGAACCAGTATCCAGCTTGATATGCTTTCCCTGAACTCCCCGTTCTACCAAAAATTCTTTGATAGCTCTAGCACAGGGAATACAATCAAAAATTCCAAAACCACTGGCGATCCTAACAACTTCTGGAAAAACTGGATTGTTACTACTAATTTCACCTTAATTAGCCTTTGCGGTATGGGAAAAAATCAGCGATCGCTATATTAGGCGATCGCTGTCCCGTTGGATAACGCCCTCAATTCGGTAATCTCATTGCCACTGCCAAGAAAGCTATAATCTCGTTAAAGCGCAGATGTTCAACGTCTATCCATTCCATTCTGACAGGGGTAAACATGGTTACAACTCTGGGTAAGCCGTCCTCACTAATTCATGAAATTCAGATGGAAAAAGTGGGAGATTGGGCGCTATTCAAATTCAGTGAATCTCTTCAAAACCGAATGGAAAGTTTGCTAGAAAAAAAGAAAGCGGATCAACTTACTCCAGATGAAGTTGCAGAATTAGACACAATTGGAGAGTTGGATCGGATTTTTACTCATATTAACGCTATGCTTGCTGCCCAAAATGCCAATCAATGATGTAGCAAAGCTTGCCATACGCCAACGAGCTAACTATTTGTGTGAATACTGTCATTCGCCAGAACGCTTGAGCGCAAATCGGTTCACGATCGATCATATTATCCCGAAATCTCTGGGCGGCTCCGACGAAATCAATAATCTTGCACTTGCCTGTCGTCGTTGTAATGAGAGACGGTATAACTTTGTGGCTAGCGTCGATCCAGAAACCCAGGAAATTGTCCCGATTTTCAATCCTCGTCAGCAAAAGTGGGAGGAACATTTTATTTGGCTAGATAACGGAGTAGTGATTCAAGGGATTACACCGATCGGTCGAGCAACCTGCATCCGCCTTGATTTAAACGATACACGCTATCCAGAGAATGATTCTATCCGAGCAACCAGACGATTTTGGATTCAAACGGGGTTACATCCTCCAGCAACCGATCCATCCCAGATTTGAAGACCCGTACCCGCGATTTAACTATCTATGAGCGATCGCGCAGCGTGCTCTTTAGCGATCGCCAAATAGAAATCTACTCCCCTGCTTGCTGCAACACCCTTTGATAGAGTTCATCACCGATCCAAAACCCCGCCTGTGTCATCAGACTATCCATCAACGATCGCACGTCTGCTATTAACTGTCGCTGCTTTGCCATTAATAACACTCCCAAAACCCCTGTAATTGTCAACCCCAACTCCAGAGCGATCGCTCTTCCTGCGGCATCATCAATCAACACCCGTTCTGCTGATACCTCTAATGCCAGCGCCAACGCTTCTGCTTCCCCAAAGTCAACCTTGCGCCGAAATTCTGCAACCTGCGATCGATCTCCAACCTGCTGCACCCGAAACCATGATAGCGTTTGCACTTCCACCGTTCCCGGAACTGGATTTGGTAATACCGTCAGTTCATTGTAGACAGCTTGAGGAATGACAATTTCACCGAAAAGTTGATGGAGCAAATCAAGTCGATCGATCGCAGCTAGATTAGTAATAGGTGAAGTATTACAAACAACCCTCACAAATCCCCCAAAGCTCTAAGTTGAGCAATTTCTGACTCAAATCCTGCCATATCATCAAATACTGGGATTTGCCGCTGTGCTAACTCTCGCTGAAATTCAATCAAGGGCATTTCTGCCAATTCTCGTGCTTTACTGAGTCCAAGTTTTTGCTGTTGATATAGTAAGATTGCCAACTCTAGCTTTAAGTCAGACTCCGACATATTGGCTGCTTGCAAAATTTCATCAGAAACCAGCACGCTCATCATAAGCTCCTAACTAATCATGGAAAGTTACCCTTGCCTTTGTCTGTTTTCATTTTAATCAAAGGGAACATCTCAAATCATTCATCTTTAGAGATCGCATTTCTTCTGTTTACTGACTATTTCTCTTCAAATGCGATCGCGCAGGGTGCTCTCTTGCGTATCGCCCAGCGTACTCTTTAGCAATCGCCAAATTAAAAACCTTGCCTGCTAGTGAACAAGATGCGTTGGCGTAGCCTGCCATAGGCATATCGCGGCAATGATTCTCGAAGGACTTGAAGACGATCGGCGCTGGGATAGCGATTAATCGAGATCGCGTTCGTAGCTGTAAATGACTTTCTCCCAATACCAGTCTTCTGACCTACCAGGATTTTTCAGTTTTTCTGCATTGACTAGCCGCAACCCTGTATCTAAATCACCCTTTACAAGAGTCAGGAGCTTTTTCTTTAGTTTTTCGCTGGGTTGAGGACTAACATTTTGTTGCTGGCTGCCGATATTCTCTCTCCCAACTACATTGTCAAAATCTTGGGAAATTTTTTCACACGCAATTTTACCTTCATCGATCAATTCATTTGCTAGTTTTTGCGCTTGCTCTCCCAGTTCTTTGAGGTTTTTAGTCGTCTCCTCAGCAGCCAAGCTAGCTACTCCAACTCCAAAGTAAAAAGTTTTTTGAACCAAATCAGTAAAGTCTTTCATGATAGTTCCAGCTGTGTATATTTAGAATTTATTGAAAGAAAATTACCGGATTGAGGCGAAAGCTTTGCTTCCAGGTAGAGTGAGTTCACAGTTGTCTAGACCTGCAATCAAGTTGTATTTTAAACACCTTCAGTTTTCGGTTGATATGTTCACTAACAATCTTGAGTCCAGCTAGCTCCCGAATGTAGCAAAGGTTTGCCTTTTCTTTCCTGTCTGTATAAAAGTATATCTATATAAAAATCAAAGAAAAAAGGGATTTTTACAAAAATTATCCTGAAGTTGATAAATCTGGTAAGTTCTTTTTAGTGAGACGCACAAATTTATTCCTCTAGCCAAAATCTGATCTACTGGAGGTAGCGGAAATCTATTAGATCGATCGCTACCCTTGCCCCGTCCAATTTCAACAATTATATCTGTTCTTCCCGATCGCTGTTTTCCTGTGAGCAGGTTGAGAACCAAAAGCAGCTTATGTACCAGGAAGAGAAACTATTTCCCAATTTCCCTGCTAAAGCACAAATAGTATTCTAGAACACCGACAGCTGCAATAGTTTTGCTGTATGAAAAATTAATTAAAAGCTATTTTCCCCAAGATTGTAAACAGCAATACATTTGTTCATAGCTTATTGTAAAGTTATATAAACAAATGCAATTTTTTGCGTACAAACTCAACTAATTATGCGTGATCTGAAAAAAACTCTTGCATAATTTACTCAAATCGGCACAATAAATTGCTAATAAAAATAAACAGGAAATGTCCTCTATGAAAGCGTCAAACAGCACAGCCTCAACCTGTAGGTGTTGTCATTACTACAAATTAACTGGAAGACGTGGTGGATATTGTGAAATGTTGGGTGTATCAGTAAGAGGGGAATGGAAAAGTTGTCATTTAGCAATTGTAAAATTTGCTGCTGATTACAAAAATTTGCCAGCAAACCGAGAGTTAGCTAATCAGCAAACATAAAGAAATTCCCTAAAAATTCAAGAAATCCTGTTTGAAAATTGTATAATGGATCAACTTAAACGCTACTAAAATGTGGCGTTTTTATTTGATTTGTTAACTTATTAGTAAAGTATTCTATCCAACCGACAAGGGGAAAACAAAATAGTTAAATTGGAGAAGAGGCGGCGACTCAAAGAAATGAGTTGATCAAGAGGAACGCTCAATGCAAACTTATATAAAACCAACTACCGACCCAGCACATGATGTGTTGAGATATGAACATCAACCATTAGATGCAATTTTTGCGCCAAAAAATGTTGCCGTAATTGGCGCAACAGAAAAATTAGGTAGTGTCGGACGGACAATACTGTGGAATTTAATTAGTAGTCCCTTTGGTGGTACAGTTTTTCCGGTTAACCCAAAACGCCCCAGCGTATTAGGAATTAAAGCTTATCCCAGCATCGGAGAAGTTCCTGAAAAAGTAGATTTAGCGGTAATAGTTACACCTGCTCCCACTGTACCAGGAGTAATTAGCGAATGCGTGGATGCGGGAGTTCAGGGTGCGATCGTAATTTCCGCAGGCTTTAAAGAAATTGGCGCACAGGGAGTAGAATTAGAACGGCAAGTACTCGAACAAGCCCGTCGCGGTAGAATGCGAATTATTGGGCCAAACTGCCTGGGCGTAATGAATCCAGTTTCGGGATTAAATGCCACCTTTGCCAGTAAAATGGCCTTACCGGGAAATGTTGGCTTCATCAGTCAAAGTGGCGCACTTTGTACCGGAATTTTAGATTGGAGTTTCCAAGAAAACGTCGGTTTTAGTGCCTTCGTTTCCATTGGTTCCATGCTAGATGTAGGTTGGGGCGACTTAATTTATTATTTGGGCGATGACCCCCATACTCAGAGCATTGTAATCTATATGGAGTCGATCGGAGATGCGCGATCGTTCCTTTCCGCAGCCAGAGAAGTTGCCTTAAGTAAACCAATTATAGTGATTAAAGTCGGACAAACTGAAGCCGCCGCCAAAGCCGCCGCCTCTCACACTGGTTCACTTACAGGTAGCGATGAAGTATTAAACGCCGCTTTCCGTCGCAGTGGAGTCTTACGAGTCAACACCATTGACGACTTGTTTAATATGGCAGAAGTTTTAGCCAAACAACCACGTCCCAAAGGTAAACGCTTAACTATTCTCACCAACGCCGGGGGCCCAGGAGTATTAGCTACTGATGCTTTAATTACAGGTGGGGGAGAACTGGCGGAACTTTCTTCGGAAACCGTTGAGAAACTTAAACCAATTTTGCCAGCATCAGCTAGTACTCACAATCCGATCGATATTTTAGGAGATGCAGACCCAGAACGGTACAGCAAATCTCTAGAAATTGCTCTAAAAGACCCGAACAGTGATGGAATGTTAATAGTTCTCACACCTCAAGCTATGTCTGACCCGACAAAAACCGCCCAGGATGTGGTAGAACAACTGAAGACAACCCCAGTTAAGGGCAAACCAATTTTAGCTAGTTGGATGGGTGGGCAAGAAGTAGCAGCAGGGGAAGCTATTCTCAACCGCGCCAGCATTTACACTTTTCCTTATCCTGACACAGCTGCTCACGTATTTAACTTGATGTGGCAGTACAGTTATAATTTGCGGGGTATATATGAGACTCCGATATTACCAGACAATTGTGGGGAAAAGGCGTGCGATCGTATCCTAGCAAAATCCATAATTAACTCAGTCAAACAAACTGGTAGAACCATCCTCACCGAATACGAATCTAAACAACTACTCGCCAGCTACAACATTCCCACAGTTCCCACCGAAATAGCCACTACCGAAGAGGAAGCAGTTAGTCTTGCCGAAAAAATTGGTTATCCAGTAGTTCTTAAACTCTATTCCGAAACCATAACCCACAAAACAGACGTAGGCGGAGTCAGGTTACTACTAAAAGATGCCGAAACAGTCAGAGGTGCTTATCGTGGTATTCAGTCAGCAGTAGCCGAAAAAGTCGGTGCCCAACACTTCTTAGGCGTAACTGTGCAACCAATGTTAAACCTCGAAGGTTACGAAATTATCATTGGTAGCAGCGTAGACCCACAATTTGGCCCCGTGTTACTGTTTGGTACAGGTGGACAACTAGTAGAAGTTTTCAAAGACCGGGCTTTAGCATTACCGCCTTTGAATTCTACCTTAGCAAGGCGGATGATCGAACAAACCAAAATCTACACCGCCCTGAAAGGAGTTCGCGGTCGTCCACCAGTTGACTTAGCCAGATTGGAACAGTTATTAGTACAATTCAGCTTGTTAGTAGTCGAACAACCTTGGATTAAGGAAATTGACATTAACCCGCTACTAGCATCGCCAGACAGGTTAATTGCTCTTGACGCTCGCGTAGTTCTGCACGACTCTGAAATTAGCGAAGATAAACTGCCAAAACCAGCTATTCGCCCCTATCCCACCCAATATGTTGCACCTTGGACGATGAAAGATGGCACAGAAGTTACTATTCGTCCCATCCGTCCCGAAGATGAACCTTTGGTGGTCGATTATCATAAAATGGTTTCCGAAGAGTCAGTTTATCTACGTTACGCACATTTGGTAAAACTGAGTCAGCGAACAACTCACGAAAGATTATCGCGGATTTGTTTTATTGATTACGATCGCCAAATGGCATTAGTAGCAGAATACAATAACCCCGAAACTGGACAAACCCAAATCATCGGCATCGGCAGATTAAGCAAATTACATGGTACAGATGAAGCCGAATTTTCCATGTTAATTGCTGACAAATATCAACATAAAGGTTTAGGTACAGAATTTCTGCGGCGACTATTACAAATAGCCCGTGATGAAAAGTTAAACCGAGTGACTGCGGATATTCTCACTGATAATATGGCAATGCAACGCATCAGTGAGAGATTAGGTTTCCGGGCAGAACGTATTTTAGGTGAACCAATGGTGAAAATGATTCTTGATTTGTAAAATAATCACGGCATCAAGAATTAGTAAACGCGGAGAATTTTTTGGATAATTCTTCGCGTTTTTTGTTTAATCCAACACTTGCATATAATAGAGTATTGTGTTGACGGATCGGATTAACATTACTTATAACAGTAAATTACGAGGTGTGGAATTTACGTACAAACAATAAAAAGCTCAAATCTTTATGGCATAAGCTTTACAGCAACTTTAATTGCTTAGCTTCATCAAATCTTTAAAAAAAATCCAAAAAAACCGCAATATACTTTATTTGATTTGAGGGCTAACAAGGTAATGAAAGCAAAAGTTTTATCAGCGATAACTAGGGCTAGTACATTTACTGGTATTCTCGCGACTACCACAATTGCTAATGCAGCAACCCTCACCTATACTGCTGCATACGAAAAAACACCAACAGACATCACAAATGCAGCCATTAGTATCCAAAAGTTTGATACATCTCTAGGTAAGCTAAACAGTGTAACGTTAGAGTTCACTGGCAGCATGATTGGAGATGCCCGATTTGAAAACGAAGATACGCAGCCTCAACAAATCACAGTAAACCTCTCCGGTTTATTAACATTGGCTATGCCAAATAATCAGACTCTGTTCGAGTTAAGTCCCGAACAAGTTACAGAGTATAATGTAGCCAAATTTGACGGGAATACAGATTTTGGAGGAACTTCTGGTCAAAAAATTGAGGGAATCCAAGAGCAAAAAATTGACAGCACAACTTTAACAGATACTAACTCTTTAGCAGCATTCGTCGGTAATGGTACTGTAGATTTTTCCTTTTCAGCTAAAGCTAAATCATCGGTTACAGGTTCCGGCAATATCGTCTCTGGAATTCGTACCTACGCTAAAAGTAATGTGAAAGTAATCTATGATTACACCATTGAAACACCGAGAAAAATTCCTGAATCTTCGACGCTATTGGGTTTAGGTTTAATCGCTGGGGTTGGTTTACTTTCTCAAACAAAGAAAGCTTTGAATAAGCTTTAAAACCAAATAGGGTGGGTGAATCCCACCTGCAACTATTTGGGTTGTTTATTTACCTGCCAAACTTGTGATTAAAGACTGTCAGGGGATTTTAGATGTTAAAATTTAGAGACTTGTTAACGAAATAGTTGTTTCAATTCTCGCCATAAGGATGATTGTCCCAACTTTAAATCTTTCTGAGTGAAGATGCCGTAACTGGGGCTAAAGAGTAATGCTAAGATAAAAAATCCTGATGCGACTAAGACAATGGCAGGCCCAGAAGGTAAATTATAAAAATAGCTGAGATACATTCCCGAAATACTGGAAAAAATCCCTATTCCCGCACCTAAAATCATGACTTGATGCAGGCGTTTGACTAATAAATATGCCGTCGCACCGGGAGTAATTAATAATGCTAAAACTAAAATTACTCCCACTGCTTTCATACTAGCAACTATGGTTAAAGCGATGAGTAACATTAAACCAAAGTTGAGGAGATTTACTGGTAAACCTGCGGCTTGTGCGCCTAGCGGATCGAAGGTGTAAAAGAGTAGTTCTTTGTAAAGTAATCCTACCACAAATAAGATGATAGCGGCAATAATTGCGGTGTCCCAAACTTCATCAAAGGTAACTCCTAAGATATTGCCAAATAAAAAGTGATTGAGGTCGATTTTGTTGCTTTTTTGGATGATGGTAATTAAGGTTATACCAAGGGCGAAAAAAGCGGAGAATACTATCCCCATTGCGGCATCTTCTTTGATGGGCGATCGAGTTTTGATAAAAGCGATCGCCATCGTACTAATAACTCCGGCAATAAAAGCGCCAATAAAAATATTAGCACCTAACATAAAGGCGATCGCTAATCCCGGTAACACGGAATGACTAATGGCATCTCCTAGCAAAGCTAGTCTTTGTACCATTAAATAACTACCAACAACCGCACAAATTAAGCCAACTAATATGGCGATAATTAGCGATCGTTGCATGAAGCTATATTGTAATGGTTCAATTAAGGCTTCGAGCATAGATTATTTATTATTAAACCGCAAAGGACGCAAAGAACGCGAAGGAAAGAGAAAGAAAGGTATTTAGCACCAGACAAATTAATTTCCAAAAACATCTGTGTTCATCTGTGGATATCTGTGGTTAAAAAATATCCAAAGCTTAATTTTAGGTTAGATGCTTAAGCTGCTTTTCCTTGAAAAAAGATTACTTGTCCTCCATAAGCGCGATAAAGATTTTCTTGGGTAAATACTTTTTCTCTAGAACCTGCGGCAATTAATTCTTGGTTTAATAAAATTAAATCATCAAAATGAGTAATCGACTCACCTAGATCGTGATTCACAACTAAGACAATTTTGCCTTCGTTAGCTAGTTCGCGGAAAATTTCAAATAGCGCCGCTTCCGTTTTTTGATCTATGCCAGCAAAGGGTTCATCAAAACAGAAAATTTCTGCTTCTTGCGCTAACGCCCTAGCTAAGAATACCCTTTGTTGTTGACCTCCTGAAAGTTGTCCAATGGGTCGATCGCGAAAAGCACTCATTCCCACTCTTTCTAATGCTGTTTGGGCAATTTGGCGACTAACATTAGAAAAGCGGCGAAACCATCCCGTTTTTCTGACTCTACCCATCATGACTACATCCCAAACTGTCGCTGGGTAAGTCCAGTCTATTTGCGATCGCTGCGGTACATAGGCAACTTTTGCTAACTGATCCATCAAAGGTTGATTTTGATAAATTGCTGTACCGCTACTAACCGGAATTAACCCCAACATCCCTTTTAACAAGGTACTTTTTCCCGCACCATTCGGGCCAATAATACCTGTAACTCTACCACAATTCAAGGTAAAACTAACGTCGCGCAATGCCTCTACCGTGCGATACTTGACTCCCAAGCGATCGACCGTAATCCTGGGAATATCCCTAACATGGCAAATTTGCTGCGTCCAGTGTTCATCGGTGGGTAAGCTAATTGTTCTCATATCTCGATTCGATCGTACTTCTCTGAGCATAGTATAAAAATGAGACAATTATGAAAACATCTATAAAAGGATTGAATAGCAAAGATAAATGGGATTAATTATTCACACCGCTAACAGAACGCAGGTTAAGCTTACCGCCAAAGCATTAGCCCTTTCCTTATCCCTCCTAGCTTTTGGCTTACTTAGTTGTAACCCCCAAGGCGCTAACCGTTCCCAAACGCAGACAAACGGTAAACCCAACGTTGTCGCCACTAGCACCATTCTCGCTGACTTGACAGAGGAAGTAGGAGGAGACGAAATTGAGTTAAAGGGAATTTTGCAACCTGGTGCAGATCCTCACGTTTATGAACCAGTTCCGGCTGACAGTGTAGCATTAGAAAAAGCCAAATTAATAATTTACAACGGCTATAATTTAGAACCGGGATTAATTAAGTTAATGAATGCTTCCGGTATTCAGGCGCGAAAATTAGCAGCGGGGGAAGTAGTCAAACCTTTACAGTTAGACAAAGGTAAAGGGGAAGTAGTCCCAGATCCTCACGTTTGGGGTAATGTAAAAAATGTGATTCTGATGGTAAATGAAATTTGCGATGCTTTGATTGCATTATCACCGGAAGACAAACAAGAATTTACCCAAAATGCCCAAAACTTAACCCAAGAATTGCAACAGTTGGACGCTTGGATTACCCAACAAATTAACACAATTCCCGCAGAAAAACGCAAATTAGTCACCAGTCACGATGCTTTTCAATATTATGGACGTGCGTATGGATTGGACATTTTTGGCACTTTAATTGGGATTAGTACGGAAGAACAACCTAGCGCCCAAACAGTCAAACAACTGGTAGATTCTTTAAAAAAATCAAGAGTACCAGCGATTTTTGCCGAAACGACAATTAATCCAGCTTTAATTAAAACTGTGGCGCAGGAAGCGGGAGTTAAATTAGCACCTAATCAACTTTATTCTGACTCTATCGGTGCAGTTGGTAGCGATGGAGACACTTATATAAAAATGATGGTTGCTAATACGAAGGCGATCGTTCAGGCTTTAGGCGGGAAGTATACACCATTTCAACCAAGTCAGAAAACACAGTCGCAGTAAGCGATCGCGTAGCGTGGCGTTTCTAAACTCAAATCAGCGAGAGAATGACAAAGATCGATCGCTTTTATTCATCTTTCCCGTAACTGCTTGCATATTAAGTGCGCCCCATCACCATTGATTAAAATCTTTCCGACTCGCCGCCACCCCGCCTCTCAAGTGTTAACCTTAATTAAGGGTATTCATGGGGATTTGATACCAAGCTTTTACCTAAATTTAAGTAACAAAATTTCCTAAACAGATTACAAAAACTCACATTACAGGATACCTGTTGTAACTTGTCTAGAAAAATCCAGCCATAGCCGAAAATTTTGCTGTATTATTCTCAATACTGGGTTAAAAGTAGGAAGAATAAGCTGCTTAACAACTTATTCTGAAAGTAAAATTAATTGCATCGCTCGATCCAAATTCAGGGTGCAATGGCAAATTTAGCGATCGCCCAAAATTAACATTCTTTACCCAGTAGCGATGCGCTTTCGTGATTCGGATAAACAGAATCATAGCTAAGATTAAAACACACCATAAAACATTGAGTAGAACAGGGCATGAATAGCAAAGAACGGCCTATTGGTGTAGACTTATTTGCAGGTGCTGGTGGGATGACGCTTGGTTTTGAACAAGCAGGATTTGATGTATTAGCTGCTGTAGAAATAGATCCAATTCATTGCGCCACACACGAGTATAACTTTCCTTTTTGGACTACTTTATGCCGGGATATTAACAATATAACTGGCGCAGAAATTAGGGAAGTTTCGCAAATTGGCGATCGGGAAATTGACGTAGTATTTGGTGGTTCTCCTTGTCAAGGATTTTCTTTAATTGGTAAACGAGACTTAGGAGATCCGCGCAATGCTTTGTTAAAACAGTTCGTCAGATTAGTATTAGAACTAAAACCTAAATATTTCGTACTAGAAAATGTTCGAGGATTGACTATAGGGAAACACCAAGAATTGTTGGGAGAAATTATTCAAGAATTTCAAGGGAATGGCTATCAAGTAACAGAGAAATATCAAGTTATGAATGCGGCTCATTATGGAGTACCACAAGCGCGATCGCGAGTATTTTTGTTAGGTTGTCGCCAAGGTTTACCCTTACCGAAATATCCCGAACCAATCACCGCAACCAACTCCAAAAGAGCCGGAAAAACCAAACAAACTACTACTTCGACCTTACCTTTAGTTTCCACAGTTTGGGAAGCGATCGGAGACTTACCAGAAGTGCTAAATCACCCAGAATTACTAACTCAAGATTGGGTAATTACCAAATATGGTATTCCCAGCGAATACGCCGCTAAACTTCGCAGCTTGGTAGTAGAAGAAGATAACTACAGTTACCCAAGAGAATTCGATTCTACAATGATTACTGCCAGTTTGCGTACCAAACATTCAGAAGAAGCAATGCAAAGATTTGAAAAAACCAGTCACGGCAAAATTGAACAAGTTAGCCGTTTTTACAAGCTGCATCCCGAAGGAATTTGTAACACATTAAGAGCCGGAACAGCGAGTAATCAAGGAGCATTTACATCCCCCCGACCAATTCACCCATTTAGTCCGAGATGTATTACAGTTAGAGAAGCAGCGAGACTGCATTCTTACCCTGACTGGTTCCGATTTCATGCAACAAAATGGCATGGTTTTAGACAAGTAGGAAATTCCGTACCGCCTTTGTTGGCGAAAGCGATCGCATCCCAAATCAGAAAAGCTTTAGGAAATAATCCAACTAAACCCACAGAAAAAAAACCATTAGGAGATGAAAAATCACTAGAATTAACCATGACACAAGCAGCGGAAAAATACCAAGTAGACCCCCGAATTGTAGAACCCAGAAAACGAGATTCCCAAAAACTGCAAACCGCCTCAGCCTAAGCTCATTCTAAGTTCGTTGTCAGCACTTTAGTGCTAATAGCGCTAAAGCGCTGACAACAAACTTTAGTTTTAAATTTATTCAAAACTCAAAACTTTTTTACCCCCTGCCTTTCCTTAAATTGCCGTCATTTTGTGATAAAAGTAAACCGAAGGATAGTCAGGGGAAAAACAGAGATGGCGAGAGTTGAGCCAGAAATTGACATTGCGCCATTTATCGATCATGCACTGCTAAATCCCACCGCCACAAAAGAGCAAGTACAACAGTGGTGTGAAGAAGCAGAAAGATATCACTTTGCCGCAGTTTGCGTATATCCGACTCATGTGCGCCAAGCAGCGGAACTGCTTCAGAACAAAGCGCCCAAAGTTTGTACAGTCATAGGTTTTCCGTCGGGTGCTACCACATCCGCAGTCAAACTCTATGAAGCGCAGGAAGCAGTAGAAAATGGCGCTACCGAATTAGACGTGGTAATTAATCTCGGATGGCTAAAAAGTGGTAAAACAGAGGCAGTACACCGAGAAATTGCCGAAATTTGTGAAGAAACAGGTCAAGCAGTTAAGGTGATTTTAGAAACCGCCCTATTGACAGATGCCGAAAAACGACTATCGGCAGAGGTATGTATGGATGCGGGGGCAGCATACTTGAAAACAAGTACAGGGTGGTACGCTGGTGCCACTGTTGCCGATGTGAGACTGCTCAAAGAAATCACTAAAGGTAATGCAGGCATTAAAGCATCAGGGGGCATTCGTACTTTAGAGCAAGCAGTTGACCTAATTATGGCAGGAGCAACTCGCTTGGGAACTTCTCGCGGTGTCAATTTGCTCCGGCAACGCGATAACCTGGAAGAAGAGGAAAAAGAATAGGGAGATGGGGGGATGGGGAGATGGGGAGATGGGGAGATGGAGGAGTAGGGAAAGTAAGAGGAGTGTTGAAAGTATTTTCTTCCAACACTTTCAACACTCCCGCCACTCCTCACCTCCCCACCTCCTCAGTCCCCAGTCCCCAGTACCCAGTCCCCAGTCCCTAGTCCCTAATCCCTAGATTTAATGAGTAGAACGTATAAAGCAACTGGTATAAATCTTAAAAGTATGCCTTTGGGTGAGACAGACCGCTTGTTGACAATTTTGACAAGGGAGTTTGGTTTAATTCAGGCAGTAGCACCCGGGGCGCGGAAGCATCACTCAAAGTTAGGTGGGAGGAGTGAGTTGTTTGTGGTGAATGAATTATTGATTGCATCGGGACGATCGCTAGATAAAATAACCCAAGCAGAAACTGTAAAAACCTATCCTAAGCTAGGTGATAATTTGCTGAAACTCTCAGCTAGTCAATACCTGGCAGAACTAGTACTCTGTCACGCCTTGAGCGAACAACCCCAGGAAGAACTGTTTTGTTTATTGACAGAACACCTGAGACGGATTGAGCAAATCCCCAAAATGACCGTCAATCGGTCTTTAATTGTCTTAGCCTATCTTGCTCATGCCGTATTTCATACTTTAGCTCTTGCCGGAATCGCTCCCCAAGTCCGTCTTTGCTGCCTAACTGGGCAACCTTTGACACCAGACTGGCAAACTTCGGAATGGCGAGTCGGTTTTAGTAACGCTGCAGGAGGTATAGTCAATTTACTAGCGTTAGCGAGGGTTAGGGCCGAAGGCAGAGAAAATTTAAAATTCAAAATTCAAAATTCAAAATTCAAAGATTCCCAAGTTCCTACAGCTTTTATTCAAGAAAAGGAGATACCGAAAATAGATGCTCAACTCTCAGCTAGCGATTTGTCTTTATTTCAGCAATTAGCAAATCCTCAACTACCGCCAGTTGCCGAAAATGTAGCTGACGGTTTTTTTGGACAACTGAACTGGCTATGTATAGAAAAGGTGTTACGCCAGTATAGCCAATATCATTTTGGACGGCTGATTCGATCGGCTGTTTTAATGGATACATATTTAAACTCCCTGTCCACTTCCTCTTGGTAAATCATGGAATGGTTTGATTCTGATAGAGAAACATTAATAATGCCAACTTACCCTACTTCGTCGCCAGCTAAACCACAATCGGGCAAGCTGGAACAGCAAAATGGAAATGGGAAATCTCAGAATGGGAAAGAAGAGACTCAGATGCAAACAAAGGGAGACTTAAAGGACTTCTTAGCGTCCGAAACTCTAATTCCCTCCTCTGGTAAGTCCTTAAACTCTAGTCAGCAAATTGTGGCTTTGGGAAATAATGGTTTAATTCCGTCAGTTTCTCCGGGTAATGCTGTGGCGGTGACTGAGGCTCAAGTTGCGCCAAAAACTACGGAAATCGAGGAAGAGGAAGAATCAGCTGTTGGTTTTATTCCAGTTCTGAAAAATCGTAATTTTCTGGCACTTTGGAGCGGTCAAGTTTTTTCGCAACTGGCGGATAAGGTTTATTTGGTGCTGATGATTGCGCTGATAGATACTCAATTTCAAGTAGGGAGTCAGACAATCAGTGCTTGGGTATCAGCGATTATGATGGCTTTTACGATTCCGGCTGTGTTGTTTAGTTCTTTGGCGGGTGTGTTTGTCGATCGCTGGTCGAAGCGTACAGTATTAGTATCCACCAATCTGTTTCGCGGTGTCTTGGTACTGGCTTTACCCGCTTTGCTCTGGTTCTCGGACGATTGGATCTCTGTAGCTAGTTTACCAGCAGGTTTTTGTATCTTATTAGTGGTGACTTTCCTGGTTTCTACCTTAACCCAGTTTTTCGCTCCCGCAGAACAAGCTGCCATTCCGATGATTGTCGAACGTCGTCATTTACTATCAGCTAACTCGCTGTACACAACAACAATGATGGCGCTGGTAGTGATTGGTTTTGCAGTGGGGGAACCACTGTTAGCACTGGCTGATACTATATGGTTAAACTTGGGTGGCGAGGGAAATATTGGTAAGGAGTTGTTGGTTGGTGGGTCTTATTGCGTAGCAGGTTTACTGCTAATCTTGCTGAAAACCCAGGAAAAAGTCAACCCTAAAGACCACGAAGCACCCCACGTTCTCGCAGATTTACAGGAAGGATGGCGATATCTCAGCCATGAAAAGCGAGTCAAGAGCGCCCTTTTACAATTAATTATCTTATTTTCTGTATTTGCCGCCCTATCAGTTTTAGCAGTGCGTCTTGCCGAATTAATTCCTGGCTTAAAACCTTCGCAGTTCGGCTTTTTAATGTCGGCTGGCGGAGTAGGGATTGGATTAGGTTCTGCACTGTTGGGGCACTTTGGTCAAAGATTATCCCACACAGTTTTGAGTTTATTCGGTTCGGTGGGAGTCGCAGCGGCTTTAACTGGTTTAGCTTTACTTCCCCATGATTTGTGGCTGGTGTTATTACTAGTGATGATTATGGGAACTTTTGGCGCTTTGGTAGCTGTACCAATGCAAACCACGATTCAGAAGGAAACTCCCCCGGAAATGCGTGGTAAAGTGTTTGGATTGCAGAACAACGCCATTAATATTGCCATGAGTTTACCTTTGGCTTTAGCTGGTGTGGCAGAAACTTTTTTTGGTTTAAAAGCTGTTTTTCTGACTTTGGCTGCCGCTGCGATCGCAGGAGGTCTATTTACCTGGTATAGTTGCAACACTAGCTCTCACACAAACACACAATTTAACAAAGAGTGCTAACAACGTCATTGGGTAATAGGTAATGGGTAATAGGTAATGGGTTTTTCCAACTACCAACTACCAACTACCAACTACCAAAGTTCACAAGTCAGAATTTATAGGTCATCCCTAACAAACTCTTGACTTTTGAGTTAACAAATGTCGTACTTAGCTAGTGGCAATTAGCAGTTGGCAAAACCTGAATGAGTCAGCTTCACATCGCTTGGTTGGGAAAAAAAACACCCTTTTGCGGCAACGTCACCTACAGTCGGGAAATTACTAATGCTTTAATGAGTAAGCATAAGATTAGTTTCCTGCACTTTGCAGAAGAAGAATCCGACTCAGACAAATGGCCGCAATATCGAGAAGTTTCCCTGCCCTTTTTATACAAGTCCCAGGTTTACACTATCCCCACATTACAATCAAGAAAAATTTTGATTGAATCGCTGCGGGAGTTACGACCAGACATAGTACACGCATCTCTTACCCTGTCTCCTTTAGATTTTGTACTTCCAGAAATCTGTCAGGAGCTAAATCTACCCTTAGTGGCAACTTTCCATACTCCTTATGCTCGTAAAGGAGCCAAACTTAAATCGGGAACTCAATATTTGGCTTATCAACTATATTCACCTTTTTTAGCAAACTACGATCGCGTAATTGTATTTTCTGAGATCCAACGGGAATTACTCGCTCGTATGGGAGTTTCCCCTTCACAGGTAGCTGTAATCCCCAACGGCGTAGACGAGAACAAATACTCACCCGGAACTTCTCACCTGAAATCTCAGTTTAATGCTAGACGTATTTTTGTTTATCAAGGCCGAATAGCCCCAGAAAAAAATGTGGAAGCTTTACTTCGAGCTTGGCAAAAAGCCAACATGGGGTCAGATTGCAAATTACTGATTGTGGGCGATGGGCCTTTAAGGACATCTTTAGAACCGTTTTATGATTCTGAATCTGGCATTATTTGGTTGGGATTTGTCGCAGATGAACAGCGCCGAATCGACATTCTGCGGGGCTCAGATGTATTCATTCTCCCTTCCTTAGCAGAAGGTCTTTCCCTATCTCTTTTGGAAGCGATGTCTTGTGGTGTAGCTTGTATCGCTACAGATGTCGGCGCAGATGGCGAAGTTTTAGAAGGGGGCGCTGGCATAGTTGTTAACCCTCAGCGAGTCAAAACAGAGTTACAAACTTTGTTACCTCTATTACGTGACCACAAGGATTTCACTTCTAGTTTAGGTCGAAATGCCAGAGCCAGAATCGTGGAAAGATACACTTTGGGCCGCAACATCCTGCAATTGGAAGAACTTTATCAACAAGTGTTAGTCAAGCCCATTTTTCCCATGAAACGTCGCGCTTGAGGAGATAGGGAGATGGGGGGATGGGGAGAATTAAATTTTCTCCTTGTCCCCTTGTCCCAAGAGTCCCTCAATTACTTGGCTTGTGTCTTTTCGGGAACGGGGGTGCTTTGGGCAGTTTTGCCGTTTTTATGTCCAGTATGACCGTTATTGCGGCGGGGTTGGATTACGCCGTAGCCACCGTGATTGCGTTCGTAGATAACGTTGATTTCGCCTGTTTCTGCATTGCAGAACATATAGAAGTCGTGATCTACTAGTTGCAACTGTTCCAATGCTTCGCTAATGGTCATTGGCGGCATGGCAAAATATTTGGTACGCACTACTTCGCTTGGTAGTTCGGGAGTGCGATCGCCTATTAAATCCGGTGTAACAGGCTGTTGTTCGACAACTTCAACTGTTTTAGTTTGGGTTTTCTTATCTAGGCGTTTCTCTTTGTATTTCCGCAGTTTACGGGCAATTTTATCAGCGACTAAATCAATGCTTGCATATAGGGTTTCACTACCTTCTTCTGCACGAATTACTGTACCGTTGGCATAAACTGTAACTTCAGCAATCTGCCTGTCATTAATTCGAGGATTGCGGGCAACTGAAAGATGTACGTCAATCTCATTTGTTACATTTAGATAATGACTGGTTGCTTTTTCCAATTTTTGATGTACATACTCACGAATTGCATCTGTGATTTCAATGTTTTTGCCGTGAATAACGAGCTTCATATCACATTCTCCCGCTTAATTCTTTATGCTGTACAGGCTTACCTTTCGCCTGCATCTATCTTTGGGTAGAAGGAAAGTTGGTCAGAGAGTCCTACTTTCCCAAGGGAAATTTTTTATCTGTTTTTAGGTGCGAAAATGCTGATATCTGTTATCTAGAGATCAGCTGGATATATTGCCGAATTTTTTCGGGGTTACTCGCCTAAAAATCTGTTTCTGGTATTTGAAGCGCCTAAAATCTCTGCTACATGGCGCTGTTCTACCCCGCCCACCTTGAGGCTCAAAGTTTGGCTTACCAATTTATCAATTTAGCTGAGCTCTTGTAAATGGGCATTTTTACTTTAATTAGGCTTCCTCCTATTTCAAAAATCCTTATATATAAAACAGTAGCATTTTGTATTCTGGAGTACATAGTAATTTGCCCTAAGTTTAAAATCTTTTGCATCTGTTGACATTTCTTGATTTATTTGTCAGATTTTTTTGGGATTTTTGTTCAATTTACTCTTGATTTTGGTGATGACTTTGAGTAATAATGAAAGACTGCTTTTGAGTAGTGACGCAAAACCTCGTCTTTGTTGGGTTTTTAATCAGGGATTAGTGGATTATCAGGTTGCCTGGGAGTGGCAGCGATCGCTAGTTGCAGAACGTCGAGAACAACCAAATTTAGAAGATTTGTTAATTTTGTTGGAGCATTACCCAGTTTACACATTGGGGACAGGCGCAAAAAGAGAGTTTCTTAAATTTGATCTTGACAATAGTGATTATCAGGTGTACCGCATTGAGCGTGGCGGTGAGGTAACATATCATTGTCCAGGTCAGCTGGTTGGTTATCCAATTTTGAATTTGCGATATTACCGCCAAGATTTACATTGGTATTTACGCCAACTGGAGGAGGTGTTAATTCGGGTGTTGGCAAGTTATGATTTGCCGGGGGAAAGACTTCCGGGTTATACAGGAGTTTGGCTGTCAGGATGCAAAGTGGCGGCGATCGGTGTTAAAGTAAGTCGCTGGATCACAATGCACGGTTTTGCTTTAAATGTTTGTCCTGATTTGACTGGTTTTACCAGGATTATACCTTGTGGAATTGCGGATAAACCTGTGGGCAGTTTAGCCCAATTTATTCCTGATATTAGTGTAGAGGAGGTGCGGCAAAAAGTGGCGATCGCTTTTGCTGAAGTCTTTGGAGTTAAGCTAGTTGAAGCAGAAATTAATACTGATTTCTTATGATTGGCAAATACAAATTTAATGATTTGATTTCCGGTAGCTTTATTCTGGTAACTATTCTGATTACCTTCCTTACTCTTACTGGATATTTGGGCAAGTTTAACTATATTTTAGATTTGACTGCTGATTTTAAGGCGCAGTATTTGGTCATTGGATTTTGGACATTTTTCTTTTTTTTGTTGACGCAAAACAAGCTTTGGTTGGTGATTAGCCTTAGCTGTATTTTACTGAACTTAATGGAAATTGTCCCTTGGTATTTGCCTGAAAGTGCGAGCGCAACAGAAACCACAACCGGACAATTACGAGTTTTTCAATCTAATGTCTTATATAACAATAAAAAATCCTCCAAAGTCATCTCGCTAGTGAGGGAGGAAAAACCGGATATTGCCGTTTTTATAGAAGTTAGTAAAGTTTGGGCAAAGGAATTAGCAGCTTTAAAAGATTTACTTCCTTATTCTGTACTTTCTCAAGATTCTGATAATTTTGGCACTGCACTTTTTAGTAAGTTTCCTTTAGAAAAGGTGTCATTTGAGGAATTCCAAGGCCCAAGAAAAACTATAATTGCCACAATTAAATATCAGGGTAAAGAGGTAATAGTTATGGGAACTCATCCAAATTATCCTCTAGAAAAGGTAGGTTTTATTCAGAGAAATTCACAGTTAGAAACAATGGCTGATTACTTGGCAAAAGTTAATAATTCAGTTAGATTAATGGGTGATAATTAGAAACACCAATTGAGCGAATTTTTCCTTGTTGTTTCAAGTCATTCATTGCCCGCATTGTTTCTTCAATTGGAACAATTTCGCTGTGAAAAGAACCAGAAGGCCAATGAATTTGGTAAAGGTCGATATAATCGGTTTTGAGGTTTTGCAAAGATCGATCGCACGCCTCTATTACTTGATTATACTTGAGATGATTGGAGAAAACTTTGGTGGCATAAACTACTTGATCTCGCACATCTGATAAAGCTTGTGCTACTATTTGTTCCGAATGTCCGTTCCCGTAGACTTCCGCAGTATCAATTGTAGTAATTCCGGCTTCAAAGGCCGATCGAATTGCTTTAATTGTTTCTGCATCTTCAATTCCCACCCACATAGCTTTACCAGCTTGCCAAGTTCCCATGAGAATAGGTGTAATTTCAATGTCAGATGACCCTAACTTTCTTTTTTCCATGATTATCTCCAATTTTGTCTAATTATGTCTAATTTTACTGTTTAATGCTCTTGCCGTCTCGACAGTGAAATGCTATACCTTGACAAGGTATGAAAATATCTGTCAAGAGACAGGATATATGGTTCTCGGTTTGTGAACAACGAAGGATGATACTTTTAGATTTTGGCAATACAGATGAATTATAAAAACAATTCCCCGGAAGACAAGATAGAACGGCGACTCAGAGAAATTGAAACAGAGATCGAGATCCAGCCGCAAAGTGTATCTGTAACTGCCGAGACGCAGGGAAAAAAACCAGTTGGTAGGTTAGCAAAAATGGGGCGAGTGGGTAAAGCGATCGCCTTTTCTGCGGTAGCATTAACAGGAATTTGGGTGCTAACTACTGTGGTATCTTTTGTTTCCATGATGCTGGGTTTTGTAATTGTGGGAGGTGTAATTTATGCGGCGTGGAAAATTATTTATAGTCGCTAGAATAGCCTTAGTTGCTATGGGAAAAAATCTCAATGGAATTAACAATAATTAATCATGCCTTGAAAGAATGGGCGGTTGCTGTTGATGCTTTAGAAGCGGGAGAAACTATTTTATTGCTTCGTAAAGGTGGAATTCGGGAAGAGGGGAATCATTTTAAAGTTGCCCATAATGAAGTATTGCTTTACCCGACTTTTGAACATCAAAACCCTGATTTATTAAAGCCGGAATATGCGGATCAAGTAACACCAGTACCATCAGGTTGGCATCCAGAAACTATTCGGATTGGCGCTTGGGCAAAAGTTACTGATATTTTCATGGTAAGCTTTGAACCTAGTATTAAAGCGCTGTTGCCGTTTCATGTTTGGAATGAGCAATTTGTGAGCGATCGCTTAAAATGGAAACCACGTCAGCCAATTTACATTTTACTTTTACGCACTTACAAACTGGGCCAACCCCAAGAAATACCTTACTGTGCAGAATACAGTGGTTGTAAATCTTGGATTGATCTTAAAGAAGGTATTTCTGTTGCAAACGCTACACCAGTACTAACTGATGCTGAATACAATAAGCGTACAAGTGTAATTCGCAACTCGATCGCCAATCCTTCGGCCTCTAACATACTGAATTAATCGGAGACTTAATTATTACTTTAGGCGGATATTGGCAGAAGAGTAAACTTACCCATTACGGGTGATGTTGTACAAAGGAAAAATATGCCACGATAGTTGACAAATTACACAAGATAAGGTAGGTTAGCTGGAACCAGAAGCTAAGGAGCGCATCCTCACACAGCCTGCTTACAGCTTCACCTCCCACAATTGAAAGTAAAGGAGATTATTATGGCTGGACAGATGTGCTGGTTGCCTGGAATTGGTACAGGCGGCAATAAAGTTTTACATTTGCGGACAGCATCTCATGAAAACTGGCGACCCTATACAGCTTTTCCGCAGTTTTCTGTTCCTGACTATCGAGAACCTGGGGGTTCCAAAGGTTGGGCGACATATCAGAAATTATTTAGATCGGGTTGGATTTTAGTACCTACCGCCCAAGCAAAGCAAGTTATGTTTGTCGATCCCGATGCAGAGGTTGCCTAAACCTGAATACTTCTTTCAAGATTTCAGAATTTAGGCAGAAGGCAAAAGTAATTAAGAGGAGGTTTTTTCTTTTGCCTTGTTACTTTTTAATTAACCCTTTAGATTGGAGAAACTGTTGCACAACTTGTTGGACATCGCGTTCTTTCGCTTCTACTTGAAAGTTTAAACGCTGCATTTCTTGTGCAGAAATTTTTCCACTTAGCTGTTCAAGTACTTCTCTTAATTCGGGATGTTTTTCCAAAGTTTGCTGTCGGACTATGGGTACAGCTTGGTAGGGGGGAAAGAAAAGGCGATCGTCCTTTAAAACAGCTAAGTCGAAGCGCCCAATTTGCCCATCTGTGGAATTACCAGCAACTAAATCTACTTGTTTGTCTTTTAAAGCGGGATATATTAATTTCAAATCCATAGCTTTTGGTGGTTCGGCAAAACGTAGATTATAGGTTTCAGCTAATCCGGGAAATCCATCTTTACGTTCGAGAAATTCGTCAGCGAAACCCGCCCGCCACAGTGGTGTTTTTGGCGCAACTTGGGAAATAGTTTGCACTTGCAATTTTCTGGCATCTTCACCACGAATGACAATGGCGAATGTGTTATTAAATCCCAAAGGAGGCATCACTTCTAAACTAAATTTCTGCTCATATTTTTGTTTAGTTAGCTGGTAAACTTCTTGGGGATTGTTAATCGGTTCATTTTTTAAAATGGCGGTGAAAGCTGTACCAGTATATTCTACATAAGCGTCAATTTCGCCATTAGTTAAAGCGTTGTGAGCAACGAAAGTATCGCCCAGATTTAGTTTCCTGGCAACTTTTAAATTAGTATTAGCTTCGATATGTTGAGCAAGAAGTTCTCCTAAAACTAATTGTTCGGTAGAATTTTTTGAGCCAATGGCTATTAAGTTATCTGGTTTGAAGCTACAGCTAGCAATTAACATTGCTAAACTAAAGCCGAGCACGCAAAGTAGTATGAAGTTCCGCTTTTTCATATCGATTTTCGAGATTTGACCCTAGATGATAAACGATGTTAGGACTAAAGCTGCGTGTCATATTTGAACCCTTGTTGTAGGGTGAGTCAGATCTTATATTTGATCGATAACATCAGGGTTTGGGTTTCTGACGCACCCTACAAATTATGCCAGTTGCGTAAGTCCTGGATGTGCGATCGCTCCCCATGTTAAATTTATCACCAACTCCATATAAGTTTGTTTTGGATTGACGATAATAAATTATGAGCTTATCATAAGTGTTGACATCAATGAACATTTCTCCTCAATCAGTTTAATCAATCGTGATTAAATACTATCAGAGCTTCCATATTGAGATTGATTGAAAAAAGGTAAACATTGTAAAAATTGTTTGACTTCTTTTTGTTCAGATTTGAGAAACTCCGAAGCAGTATCAATTAATAACATTTTTCCTGATTCCATCAAGCCAATTCTCGAAGCTAATAAAAAAGCTTCTTGAATGTCGTGAGTGACAAAAACCACAGTTTTACCTAACTGTTTTTGTAGTTGAAGAAACTCTTTTTGAATTTCAATTCTAGTAATGGGATCGAGTGCGCCGAAGGGTTCATCCATTAATAATAATGGGGGGTCAGCTGCGAGAGCACGGGCGACACCAACTCGCTGACGTTGACCACCGGATAACTCGTTAGGGTATCTGTCGGCAAATTGTTTGGGGTCGAGTCCGACTAGTTGTAAAAGTTGATTGACTCGTTGGGAAAGGCGATCGCGTTTCCACCCCTCCAAACTAGGAACTAATCCCACATTTTGAGCAATTGTAAAATGCGGAAATAAACCAGTTTCTTGAATCACATAACCAATACTTCGCCGCAATTTAATCGGGTTCCATTCATTAGTAGAAATTCCTTCTACCCGTACTTCCCCACTACTAGGAGTCAGCAACCGATTAATTAATTTCATAGTGGTAGTTTTCCCACAACCACTACGTCCCAGTAATATCAAAATTTCGCCCCTTTGGACTGTGAAATTAAGGTTAGATACTAAAGGGCGATCGTTAAGTAAATAAGCGACATTATGAAATTCAACAGCTATTTCGTTATCCTGTACCATGAGAGATGCTCAATTTAAGGACTAATTTTAGTATATTTGAAATGTACCGCAGGAGGAACTGTAATGAAAACTATTACTACTATTGCTACCAGCAGATGGCAAAGTTACCCTACAATTACCAGCAGATATTACCCCCGGAGAACATCAAGTAGTATTGGTGATTGACGAAAATATCAAGACAGAGAAGCCAGAAACCAAGAAAGAACGATCGCCTTTAAATTTTCCAGTAGACAATTATGGCCCTTGGCCTGCTAATCTTTCTTTAAGACGTGAGGATATGTGAAAATTTAAGGTCGCCACTCAAGTTGAGATTGTTTTGCTAATAAATCTGCAAGTCTCCTAGCTGTCGCCGGATTTTCTTCCATGTTTGGCAAACCTATAATATTTGCATGAGATATTGAATCAGGTACAACATTTAAACCTAATTCTCGAATTCGACCTACTTGAAGGCTAGCGACACCGTAACAATTTCTGAATCTAGCTGCACATTGCCCAGGAGTACAAGCACTAGCAATATTTACAGAAAGACTCTGTTCATTTTGCCTCAATAAATAAGCCTGAAATTTAATCTCGCCTGTTTCCCAATCTACCCATTGTTTACGAAGTAATGCCCGATAAACAATAGCATTATCTGGTAATGGTTCAAACTCCTCTGTCATGCTTCGTTAAACCAGTTTAACCAATAGATTAATCTTGATGATGAAACCTCATAATCTACAGCATAATCGTTATCTCTTTGATGATAAATATGAGCTTTTTTATCAGAATTTGCGGTACAGAATAAGTGAATAGCACAATCTTTATCTCGGTTAGACCATTCGAGAGTAATTCCGCCGAATTCATCTGTATAAACCCAAGCTTTAGGAAAGTTATTACCCATGATTTCATAAGTTTCTAAAACTAAATTCATTACTGTCTTAAAAGCGTAGTCTGTTGGCTGCAAAACTCCATAATCATCTTCTGCTTCTAAATCCAAAAGTTCCAAAATCCTTTTTACAGTAATAGTAAAGTTAGAAAAATTACTGTGACTACTGTTATCAGAAAGCGTATCCTTGGATAAAGCCATAGAAAAATGGGAACTATTACAAATAACAGGGTAACACAGACAAAACTATTTACAAATTCCAAGTAAACACTTAAAATTAACGAGGGGAATCACAGTTTTAGATAATCAATGCCTCGTACTCCTACTTTAACTTTCGATCGCGGCACCTTAATTCTGCATCCACCACCGAGAGGCAAAAGCAGGGTGGAATTCGCCACTTGGGATGAGAGAGTAGAAAAATTTCGCATTCCGGCTATTCATTACCGTCCGTTGGTTGAAGCTTTGCAAGCAGAAGGAATTGACTTTATTGATGAGGCGAAAGAATTTGTACCTTTGCAATTAGTTCCGAGTTTAGAAATGGAACCTTACCCGCATCAAAGTGAAGCATTGATGGCTTGGAAATTAGCAGGAAGAATGGGAGTTGTTGTGCTGCCAACTGCTGCGGGAAAAACTTATTTGGCACAATTAGCAATGCAAGCAACGCCACGCAGCACGTTAATTGTAGTACCAACTTTGGATTTAATGCACCAATGGTACGCACATTTAGTCGCGGCTTTTCCTGATGCGGAAGTTGGTTTATTAGGAGGTGGATCGAGGGATAAAAGTCAAATTCTTGTAGCTACTTATGATAGTGCGGCAATTAATGCGGAAAGTTTAGGAAATCGCTATGCTTTGTTAATTTTTGATGAATGTCATCATTTACCAACGGAGTTTTATCGGGTGATTGCGGAATTTGCGATCGCACCCTACCGCTTAGGACTTTCCGCAACTCCCGAAAGAACCGACGGCAAACATAAGGAATTAGACGTTTTAATTGGCGCAGAAGTTTACCGGAAAACACCTGAAGAATTGGCGGGTAAAGCACTTGCTGACCATCAAATTATTCCGATTAAAGTTAAGTTATCGCAACAGGAAAGGGAAAGATATAATGAATTGATGAAAGTTCGCAATGACTTTTTGAAAGCGGAAAAAATTCAATTGGCAAGTTTGGAAGGTTGGCAAAGATTTGTGATGGTGAGTGCGCGATCGCCAGCCGGAAGACGTGCTATGTTAGCTCATAGAGAAGCTAGGGAAATTGCGATCGGAACAGAGGGAAAAATTCGCGTTTTGGCTGATTTATTAGCCGAACATTTCCCGGAACGAATTTTGATATTTACTACAGATAATGCCACAGTTTATCGCATTTCTCAAGAGTTTTTAATTCCGGCAATTACTCACCAAACTCCGATTAAGGAAAGACACGAAATTTTGACTCGGTTTAAGCAGGGAGAATATAAAAGTTTGGTGGCTTCTCACGTTTTAAATGAAGGGGTTGATGTTCCTGCGGCTAGTATTGCGATTATCCTTTCTGGTACTGCTTCGCCAAGGGAATATATTCAAAGATTGGGGCGAATTTTGCGAAAGGGTGGTGATAATAATAAGCGGGCAATTTTGTATGAGGTGGTGACGGAAGATACTAGTGAGGAAAGGGTTTCTCAGAGGAGGAAAGGAGAAGAATTTGAACCGCCCAGACGCAGAGAACGCAGAGGGGAGGAAAAGGAGAAGTTTGTTCAGTTGGAACTTTTGCCTTCTGAACCAATTTATAAGGTTGCTGAGTCGGCGGAGGTTGGGGTTGATGATTCTGTTAAGAAGCAGGGAAAATCAGAGATAAGTTATTCTAAGGAAAGTCGAAAATCTAAGAAGAAAAATGTTACCAAGCGAGTTGCTGATTCATCGCCAAAATGGGGAGTCGATAATCCCGAAACGCCTGAAGATTGACGATCAAAATTTGGAGATTGCGACGGATATAATTAGTTGTTTTGCAGAGAATGTGGGTCAAAGTCAGGGTGAGTTGGATAAGCAGCTTTTGGAGTTGGAAGGCGATAGTCCAGATTATCGTTTAAAGCGGGGTTTTGCTCATTTGTTGAAGGGTACTTTTTCTACTTTTGAAATTGTTAGTCCTCTGGAACCGCAAGAATTACGTCAGCGAGTTTTTACTTTGTCTGCACAATCAATTCCTAATCCTTTAGCATCTCAAAGGGTGTTGAATAATTTAGCAGAGCAACTAAGTCGGGAGTTAAATAAAGAGGTTTCATCACAACAAATTCGCACTGGTTTATATGCAGATTTGCAGGAAAATCGGATTTTAACTCAGTTCGATCCTCCAGCACCAGAAGATATTATACATCGTTATAATATTTCGCAAGTTCAAGGAGTTTTTTATCGTGCTAGTCAGATTATAATTAATGCTCATCGTAATGTTCCGGGCGAGTATAAATTGCTGTTTCGCTATCTGAAATTGTTTCAATTAATGGCTTATATTGAAGGTGATGCCGATCACGGTTTTACTATTACTATTGATGGGCCAACTAGTTTATTTAAAGCTAGCACGAGATATGGATTGGCGATCGCAAAACTCATCCCCGCACTTTTGCACGTTACAAAATGGAGTCTCAGCGCCACTTTACAAACAAAAGATATCTACAGCGGCAAAGAAAAAACTGGCAGATTTACTCTTAATTCAGATTGCGGTTTAGTCACTCATTATCCCCCCGGAAAACCTTACGATAGTATGTTAGAAGCTGGGTTTGCTAATCGTTGGGAGTCTCTAAAAACTGATTGGATTTTAGAAAGAGAAGTTGACTTAATTCCCATTCCCGGAAGTGTGATGATTCCAGATTTTCGCTTAGTTCATCCCGATGGTAGAACTTATTTATTAGAAATAGTTGGTTACTGGCGACCTGAGTATTTACAAAAGAAATTTGCCCAAGCGAGAAAAGCTGAATGTGATAATTTAATTTTGGCAGTTTCGGAAAGATTGAATTTAGAAAAAGCCGGAGTTAAAGTCAGTAATACTCCCGCTAAAATTGTCTGGTTTAAAGATAAACTTTCACCCAAAGTAGTGTTAGAAGTTCTAGAATAAATTGCATAACAGCAAGATTTGGAGGTAGCAATGTCTGTGCAATTACTAAGACGAAAATTTACAGTAACACAGTATCACCAAATGATTGAAGCTGGGATTTTGACAGAAGACGATCGAGTAGAATTGATTCGAGGAGAAATTGTTGAAATGACACCAATTAATAGAAGACATTCAGCCCATGTCAGTCGTTTAAATGAGTTATTTATTTTACGTTTGGCACAGTTGGTAACAGTAGGAGTCCAAAATCCAGTAGAATTAAATGATACTTCTGAACCACAACCAGATATATCATTATTGCGTCGAAAAGCTGATTTCTATGAGTCAGGACATCCCAAACCACAGGATATTCTGTTATTAGTGGAAGTGGCAGATACGACGGTGGAAAGCGACAGAGAAATCAAAATACCTCTGTATGCCGAAAATGGAATTGTAGAAGTTTGGTTAGTAGATATTAATGAACAATGTATTGAAGTGTATCGGGAACCTTCGCCCAATGGTTATCAGAATATCCAAAGGTTTGTCCGAGGAGAAAATTTATCTATTCTCGCTTTTCCTGAAATTATTATTAGTGTAGATGAAGTGTTGGGATAAACATAATTTTAAGATTGTAGAGACGTTGTATACAACGTCTCTACATTAATTACTTTATTATGTTCCGAATCAGAGTTCACGCACCTATTGATGCCGCAGG
Organism: Floridaenema aerugineum BLCC-F46; assembly: GCF_041929345.1. Lineage (NCBI taxonomy): Bacteria > Bacillati > Cyanobacteriota > Cyanophyceae > Aerosakkonematales > Aerosakkonemataceae > Floridanema > Floridanema aerugineum. Next base: position 23,337 of record NZ_JBHFNQ010000256.1, on the reverse strand, counting down.
GTGGCAGGTGGCAGGGTAGAATATTAAAACAATTTTATTCTGTTTCAAAATAAACTAATTTAAGTAGTAACACTGATGCGAAAAGAAATAAAAAATAAAATAATAATAAAGTGCAGATGGTAATAAATAACATTCTTTGACTGTTGTCTGCTAGTAGATACGTCAAACCGTAAGGAGAGGTTATCTATCAATATCTGCCCAAAAATATCACTAATATCAAATAGCCAAATATGGAAACTTTAACTTCAAATTTTGAGGAGTTAATCACAGAAATTGCTGCAATTAATCAAGCTTGGAAAGTATCAAGAGAACTTTCTCCTAATTTGGCTAATTCCCTAAAAGACTTAAAAAATCGCTTGCAGGTGCGCCTACTCCGCAATGCACCAGAGCGAGTTTATTTGGAATTAGACACAGCAACCGAAAGCGAAGAACCACTTTACAGTTTGCGACTTCGGCAACCAATAGGCAATCGCTGGAATGCCGAACATTTGCCAGTGCGGGTAGCTCAAGAAATGCTATCGGATGAAGAGTTAAAGCAGTTGATAAAAGTGTAACCAAACTGAGGAGAATATCAGTGATTAGCAACTTTTTAGGAGTAATTTGGCAGAACAGTATCTTTCATTGGGTAACTTTGCTGCTGTTGATGTTTGCCTGTTTAATTGAGTTTTATTCTACTGTAACGTACATAAAGAAATTGAAAATTAGTATTACAGGGGAAGCGATCGCATATTTAAAAGAAGTAAAAAACAAAGGAATTAGCAGAGAAACAGTTAACTTAGATGTTAAGAACATTCCTAAAGATAGGCGAATAAAAATATTTAACTGGTTGAGTAAACATCTAGTCGGGAGAGAACTAGAAGATACTTTTCAAGCACAAATAAAGTCCGGGTGCTTTGTACTTTTACAGTATCCAGGAATTCTAGAAAAGCCAGTTTCTCGCAGTTCTTTGCGTTTTATTCAAAGCTTACTGATTGCGATCGGAGTTTTGGGAACCTTTTACGGCATTCAAGTAGGATTAAGTGGCATTTCTTTAAGCGATATTGGTGAAAATAGCGGACACTTACTAAAGTCAAGTGTTCAACTACTTGAAGGAATGAAAACAGCTTTTTCTACCTCACTAATGGGATTGGGAGCTTCCAGCATTTTCACACTAGTCTTAGCTTGTTTAGAGTGGATGCGTAAAAAGTATCGAGATAACCTGAAAAAAGAATTAGACAGAATTACCATATTAGAAACACCGATGCGACTGCTTGAGAGAATGAATCCTGAAGCAAATTTGCAAGCTTCTCAAGCACTTGCTAATGCTGCGGAAACAATGGGAACTAAATTTGCGGAACTGATAGAAATTCAGCGCCAACTTAGCCCGAAAGCGATCGGACAAGAAGTAGGAAACGTCATCAAACCTGTATTTCAAGAAATTCAAGTCGAACTAACAGCATTACGAGAAATTAAGGCAGATCAAGGTCAAGAAATATTGAAACACTTAATCGAGGAACAACGAGAACAGTTAATTAAACCAATTATTACTGAATTAAGTAATAGCGCCTATCTCACAAAACAAGCTTCGGCAGCTGTTATGGATCTGAAAAATGAATTAGGGGGCATTTCTCGGAGTTTATCAGAGTCGATCGTTACCATTGAGCATTTTCAAGTCGAAACTCTGAGTAAACTTCAGCAATTTGCCACTGATTTAGGAGCTAATGTAGAAAAAACATCCGCTACTTTCATAGAAATTCGGGAAGAGTTGGAAAAATCTCTCAACACTCACTTGGAAATCCAACAGCAATTAGTTCAGGAATTTCAAAACAACATTCATGAAATTTTTACCGAACAGAATAACAATCTTCAACAATTAGGAGAACAAACTTCTGAAGCAATGCGTGTACAACGTGATGCGCTGACTAAAATTGCCAAACAAACAGTTAATACTTTTATAGGCATTCGTGAAGAACTAGAACAATCTCTGCAAACTCAAGCACAAATAGAACGAGATTTACTTAAAGAATTTCAAAACCGTTATCTAGAAATTTTTGACAATCAGAAAAATAACAACGGTACACATTAATTATGTTTAATTTAAATGAATTAAATCATCAACCAGAGTTAGACGAAGAAGAATCGAGCGTTTTGCTATCAATTGGCGATTTAATGTCAGGATTATTAATGATTTTTGCCCTTTTATTCGTTACAGTTCTTGTCCAACTAAAAGACAAAGAAGAACCGCGTCGAGTTGTAGTTGGTACAGTTGTTGAGCAAATGAAAGGCAATAACATTAATGTAAAGGTTAACCCAGAAACGGGCGATGTAAGCATTCAGGATAAGATTCTTTTTGATGAAAATAGCGCGGAACTAAAACCCGCAGGAAAGATATTTCTCAAACGATTTATTCCAGTTTACAGTCGTGTCATTTTTTCCAAAAAAGACTTTGAAAAAGAAATTGCAAGAGTGGTTATTGAAGGGCATACTAGCTCAAAAGGAGATGATGATACCAACTTGGAACTTAGCTTAATGCGATCGCTCTCTGTCGCTAAATTCATCTTTTCCAATGAACTGAATTTTCCCACAAAATCACAATTAAGAACAAAAGTTATGGCAGCAGGTCGTGGCGAAATGGAAGCAAAACAAAAAGTAGATGATCCTAGCGATCGCAAAGTAATTTTCCGCTTCCAATTTCGCGGCGAAAACTTCTCTGAATGGTATAAAAAAAACCAGCCTTTACCACAACAAAAACCGTAAAAATTCATTATAATATAGCGACAATAAAAAACTTTAAGGTAAATCACTCAACATATAAACAAAATTCCTGTCCCCCCCTTATTAAGGGGGGCTAGGGGGGATCAAATGCCATCATCACATCACCAAAACCTCAATAACACCGATTTTCACCTACCCTACAACCGTCAACTAATAGCAAGAGCAAAAGAACTTCGTAAAAACTCAACACCCGCAGAAAAAAGCTTTGGCAAAATTACCTCAGAACCTTTAAATTTCGAGTTTTGCGTCAGCGACCAATTGATAACTTCATTGTTGATTTTTACTGCGCTGCATTGAAGTTAGTAATTGAAGTTGATGGAGAAAGCCATTTTACTGATGAAGGTCAGGAATATGACCGTGAAAGAACACAAATATTACAAGGATATGGGTTAAAAGTGGTGAGATTTACCAACGATCAGGTGTTGAATAATTTTGAGGCGGTGTGTGAGGAAATTGAGGGTTTGATCCCCCCTAACCCCCCTTAATAAGGGGGGAAATATATTCAAATTCTCTGATTTTTGCCAGAGATTAGATCCCCCCTAACCCCCCAAAACACAAGGGGGGAACCGGATTCAAGATTCAAATCAGCTTCAAAGTCCCCCTTTGTAAGGGGGATAATGGGGGATCGTAAACTTGTGCCTAAAAGGTTTTATGTTCAAAAAAATTTTTTAAGTGCTTCCCGCAGGGAAAAGAAAAGAGGGAAAAGGGTAAAAGTATAAAGGGGTACTAAGTCCACTCCGCACCACAGACAATCCGAAAACCGATATTGATGTCGTTATCGTAGACCGGAAGGAAGTGGTTGCGACAAGCCGATCGGCAGTTTCCAGGATTGTTGACCCACGAACCACCCCGCAGCCGCCTAAATAAGCTTTCAGCACTAACTAACCATACACTCCCATCTAACGGTGCGCCTTCATAATTTTCATGCCAATGGTCAGCACACCATTCCCAAACATTGCCGTGCATATCGTAAAGCCCAAAAGCATTAGCGGGAAAACTGCCAACTTCTATAGTTTGATCTCGATAAATTCCCTGAGAACCTGAAGCGTAGACATGGTTGCCGTCGTAATTGGCTAAATCGGTTATAATCGTTTCGCCAAAATGAAAAGGCGTTGTAGTTCCCGCACGACAGGCATATTCCCACTCTGCCTCACTGGGCAACCGATAATTTCGCCCGGTTTTCTGGGACAGTCGATCGCAAAACTCCACCGCTTGATACCAGGAGACTTGCTCTACCGGACGATTTGCACCTTTGAATTCAGATGGGTCAGGATCGAGATCGACTTTGACTTTGGGAAAACCTGCGACTGTTTGCCATTGAGCTTGCGTAACCGGAAACTTACCCATAAAAAAGGGTTTTATCGTCACGGAATGCTGTGGCTTTTCATCATTTAACGATTCTGGTTCATCAGTTGGCGAACCCATCAGGAATGTGCCACCAGGAATCGCAACCATTTCCAAAATTACCCCATTCCCCAAGTCTTCAGTAAAAAATTCTGCTTGTTGACGACTGCGTTTTATTTCGTGAGTAATTTCTTCACCTTTTTTGACAACAGAAATAGTTGCCGTCTCAAAATCAAAGGTCTGTTTTTGCATATTAAATATGTTTGGCAGTTCACTTTATCAGAGTAGCTATGCTTGATAATATCAATCTTACCGATTAACAACCCACCCATAATAATTTTAAAGAAAATTTCGCAACACCGCCGCCGTAGCTTCTCCCGTTTTCTCCCAACTAAATAACTTGCATCTCAAAAAACCAGCTTCCCGCAAACGCATCCGCAAACTTTCATCATTCGCCAAACTTTGCATTGCTTCCGTAATTTCTCCCACATTATAAGGATTAACTAAAATCGCCGCATCCCCCGCTGCTTCTGGTAAAGATGAAACATTGGAAGTAATTACTGGAGTTCCACAAGCCATTGCTTCTAATACCGGAAGTCCAAAACCTTCCCAAAGACTTGGAAAAACTAAGGCAATTGCTTGATTAATTATTGTCGGTAATTCACTATAAGCAACGTATTCTAAAAACTTGACTTGATTACTGATTCCTAACTGGGTTACTGCTGCTTTCAATGTGGGAGTAAAGCGTTCATCAACAGAACCAGCTATCCACAATTCATAGTCATTTTTATTAGGTAAGTTAGCAAAAGCTGTAATTAAGCGGTTAATATTTTTATAAGGGTCATGTCTACCAATATATAAAAAATAATTGCGCTTTGGCAAATCTAAAAATCGAAAGTGCGCTTCATTATAGGCTAACAAAACAGGTGTAACTTTCCGTTCTGGGATTTGGAAAAATTTCATTACATCGTTAGCAGTGGAAACAGAATCACAAATAATATGTTGTGCTTGTTGTAATACCAAAGGTAAAAGATAACGATAGTAATTAGTTAAAGGCGAAAATCGTCTGGGAAAGCGCAACGGAATTAAATCATGAACTGTCACAACATATCGACAACCAGCATAAATTGGTGCTTCTGGTAAAGGCGAAAATAATAGTTTAGCTTGCAATTTATGATAAATTTTTGGCAGTTGCAATTCTGTCCATAAAATGCGGGAAAAGTTACCTTTGGTTCCTTGTTCCGGTGTTAAGTTCGACGGTACTGGATAACAGTTATAATCTGGGATATTTCGGCTAGATAACAAAGTCGGATTGAGGGGTTTTAAATGGGGAAAAAGATTAAAGGCGTAGGTACTAATCCCCGTTGGTTTAGCCATTAAAAATGCTAAGTTTATTAGTAGTTCGGTTGACAAGTTAAAACACTCTCCTTAAATAAAGCGATATTCCAACCAATTTCCCCAAGGCGACTTTTGGTTTGAGTGGAATTAAGTATATCGCATTTAAAAGCAAACGAACCAATCTTAATAATAGGACTATTTTACTTGTATATTTTTCCATAGTCAGCAAATAGCTGTAAGTACTATGCTGGAATTTTAAAAACGCATTTTTGCCTGTAATTGCTGAAGGTTGATGAACTACACCAATCTGATTAGTAATGGCAATTAAATGTCCTTGTTTGGCATAGCGTTGGCAAAAATCAAAGTCTTCGTAATAGAGAAAATATTCTGGATCAAATTGCGGACAAACAGGAAATTTTTGGAGATTAATTAATAAGCTACAACCGCTAACCCAATCGGTTTTTAAATACGGAATATTTGAATTTTGATTGTCAATTGTTTTAGGAATAATCGCACCATTCTTAGGGATAAATTCACCGCCAGCAAACCAAATTTCGCCAGTTGTGGTGTAAATAATTGTACCCAAAATAGAGAGTTCGGGATGGTTTTGGAAAAGTGCTGGAACTTTTTCTAATGCTTCGGGTAATAAATAAGCATCTGGATTTATCAGCCAAACGATCGCTTTTTGATTTTGCTGATAAATCCAATTTAATCCTAAGTTACAAGCTTTGCCAAAACCCAGATTTTCTCCTGATTCCAGAATCACAACTTTGTCAGTTTTTAAATCCTGAATAGATTGCTCATCTGGAGAATTGTTGACAATAATAATTTGGTATTCAACAACTTGGTTAGGAGAAATTGAGTTAATTAACTTGGCAATTAACTGGCTGGAATAATAGTTAATTGCCAAAAGGTAGATCATGTCAACTCAATTTGACTGTCATCACCGATCATAAATCTTAAGGCTTTTGGACGTTGTGGTGCAGCAACTAATTGCACTCGTTGTCCAATTACACTATCAACAATTCGTTGATGAATTTCGATTACTTTTGCACCTTGTAAAATTACACTATGGTCGATTTCTACATCGATTAGGTTAACATTATTGCCAATGCTGCTGTAAGGGCCAACAAAACAATTTTCTAAATAACAATCGCTGCCGATCGTCACAGGCCCCCGAACGGTACAATTAACTAATTTAGTACCAGCGCCAATTTGCACTCTACCAATTACTTGACTTTTCTCATCTACTTCACCCAAAACAGATGCAGTCAGGCAAGTTGTATCCAGAATAATCCGGTTTGCTTCGAGTAAATCGTCTTTTTTCCCGGTATCTAACCACCAACCTTCTAATTGACAAGCTTCGACTTGTTTCTGTTGGCTAATTAAGTATTGAATGGCATCGGTAATTTCTAATTCGCCCCGGGCGGAGGGTTGAATATTAGCGATCGCATCATGAATTGTGTTAGCAAAAAAGTAGATTCCCACCAATGCTAAATTAGAAGGCGGAACTTTCGGTTTTTCTACTAAATGCAGAACTCGCCCATTTTCATCAACTTGCGCCACCCCAAAAGCGGTGGGATTAGGAACTTGTCGCAACAAAATTAAAGCATCTGTTTGTTTATCTTTAAACCGATCGAGAAACAGATTTAACTCACTTTGAATTAAGTTGTCACCCAAATACATAATAAAGGGTGAATCTCCTAAAAATGGCTGGGCAATTTTTACCGCATGAGCTAAACCAGCAGGTTGCTCTTGTAAAATATAAGTAATGTTAGCACCAAAGCGATCGCCATTTCCCGTCTTCGCTTTTACCTCTTCCCCAGTTTCCGGGCTAATAATAATCCCAATATCTGTAATTCCCGCTGCTACGATTCCTTCGATTCCATACCAAAGAATTGGTTTATTTGCCACTGGAACAAGTTGTTTTGCACCTGTGTAAGTGAGAGGTCTAAGTCTTGTTCCTTTACCACCGGACAGAATTAGTGCTTTCATAATTTATTGAGCGTATAGTTCAGTTAACATTTTTCTCAATCCTTGCCGCCAGTGAGGGGCAAAAGTTCCCAATACTTTTGATATTTTCTCACCAGCAAGCACCGAATATGCAGGACGAGTCGCGGGAGTGGGATATTCAGGTGTAGTAATCGGAACTACTCGCTGAATTTGCAAATCCCATCCTAATAGTTTTGCTTCCTCAAATATAGCAACTGCAAAGTCATACCAACTAGCAACGCCACTATTTGTATAGCTATATATTCCCGCAATTTCTGGCTGAAACAGGGTAATTAATTGAGTGATTGCATTGGCTAAATCTAACGTATAAGTTGGACTACCAATTTGATCTGCAACTACCCGAATTTCTGGTCTATCTTTCCCTAATCTCAGCATAGTTTTGACAAAGTTACCTTTGCCACCTACGCCATAAACCCAAGCAGTTCGCACAATAATATAATTTTGGCAACTGTTTTGAATGGCGATTTCCCCAGCGAGTTTAGTTTTCCCGTAAACACTCAAGGGATTAGTTGGATCTGTATCCTGATAAGGCGAACCTTTGCTACCATCAAAAACGTAATCAGTGGAAACGTGAATTAAGGGAATTGCTAACTTTTCACATTCTTCTGCTATGATACCAGGCGCGATCGCATTAATCGCATTCGCTAATTCTGGTTCACTTTCAGCTTTATCAACAGCGGTGTATGCCGCAGAATTCACTATTACATCAGGTTTCGCTTCATTAATTACCTGACGAATCGCCTCTGGTTGAGTTAAATCTAATTCTGCCCTTCCGACTCCGATAACTTCGCCAATAGTGGGAAGAATACCGCTTAATTCTTCTCCTAATTGACCGTTAACTCCAGTGACTAAAATACGTTTCATGGGTATACTTCTGCGTCTTTAAAGGGTTTGCCAGCTATGTCTTTTGCAGATAAAATCGGTTCAGAATCTAGAGGCCATGCGATCGCTAAATCTGGATCGTTCCATAAAATAGACCTTTCATGCTGTGGTGCATAATAATCGGTAGCTTTGTATAAAACTTCCGCTGTTTCTGAGACTACCAAAAAACCATGAGCAAAACCAGCCGGAATCCACAACTGCTGCTTGTTTTCCGCACTTAACAAATAACCCACCCATTGTCCAAAAGTCGGTGAATTTTTTCTAACATCCACCGCCACATCAAAAATTTCGCCCGACACTACCCGGACTAATTTTCCCTGTGCTTGTTCAATTTGATAATGCAAACCCCGCAGCACATTTTTACTAGAACGCGAGTGATTATCTTGGACGAAATTAACTTCTACACCAGTTTTTTCGGAAAAAGCCTGCTGGTTGAAACTTTCAAAGAAAAAACCTCGGCTATCTCCAAAAACTTTTGGTTCAATCAGCAATACATCAGGTATTTCAGTAGCAGTAGTTTTCATACATTGTTAATTTGTTGACTACCTAGAGGAAAAGCTTTTCCTGTTTCACCATTAAAAGCCGTAGCTTCAATATTTACCAAGCCTTTTGGTAATTTATTGGCCGGGAATGATTTTTCCCATCCAGCCATCAAGTATACTTTGTTTCTTGTCGCATTGACAATATCTAACTTTCCATCTTCATAAAAACTTTTTAATGCTAGCTGATTACCTAAAGCAGCGATTAAACCAACAGCGTCCACATATCTTAATTTAAGTATTTGGCTTTAAGCTAAATTTAGGAATAACTTGGTCAAGATAGCTAGATTAATACTAAAGCTAACTGCCATCTTGATTTTCAGCCTAGTTAATTTTTCACCAGATGAGTGCCACCTACTTTATAAGCTTTTGCTTTCTCAGTGTCAAATGCCCAGGCATTTATTTTCACTAACCCTTTTGGCAATCTACTAGCCAGAAAAGTTTTTTGCCAGCCAGACATCAAATAAGTAGTTGTCTTCACAGCTTTAACCACATCTGGTCTTTCTACCCTCTTATCAAACACAGCAAATATTATGTCTTCGCCCGGACTTTTTTCATAAGTTAAGATTACCGCATCTGCGGGTTCTTTTTTTTCTGGTAAAATTGCCCATCCTCGAGCAAAATAATTATTATTATCTACCTTATTTACTTGCTCAAACCACCCATATCCCCATGCTTGATTAGCCGCCTTATCTGTTCCATGAATATCTTGTATCCTCTTACTATTAATAAATTTTGCATCTATTATTCCCAGAAAATCAACTAATTTAGCTCTCTTTTTTAGCCCTTCAAAATTGGGGTAAACTTTTTCTTTAATGCACTTTTCTTCCGGTGTTACATTGAGAAAAATATAGCAGGCTTTGGCTTGTAAGCGATCGAGTCTAGTCGTATACATTCGTGGAATTGTAAGTTCCGCAGTGATAATGTAAAAGTAGAAAAACCCGGCTAATAATATCAAAATTCCGGCTTGAGCAATTCTTTTGCTTTTTGAGAGCAAAAACCCTTTTGTTCTGGCATCATCATAGACGATCGCAACCAGATTGATTAAAGCCAAAGGAAGATACACAGAGAAAGTCATGTATCTAAAAGCAATAGAAGTATCTAACCCGAAACCTGACCTACCTAAAGAAGTAATTAATCCACTAGTTACACAATAAAAACCAATTGTTAGCCAACCTGTCATCCTATAAATTACCGTCGGGTCTTTTCGCTGCTTAATAAAATAGCTAAAAACTCCCAACAATAAAATTATTAATATCGTTCCTATCCAAATATTATTTCTAATTAAAACTGCAACGTTCCCATCATACTTAACTGTTCCCCAAGCCAAAGGAGCTCCTAAAAAAGAGAGTAAGTATAGTAATGCTTCATTTGGATGCAATAGACCATAACTAATACCAGGCATCCCCGGTGGTTTTTGGTAATTATAAAAATATACAGCCATATTAGCTGTAAAGGTAGCAATCCAAGGAATATACAACCATTTTTCTGGAATAATATCTGGCGATCGCCAATTTTTTGAAATAGCCAAAGCCGGAAATACAAGTATCCAACTCAACATTCCATTACCAAAAGAATAAGTACTAACCGTACATAAAATCAGACATATTACTAACTTAGCTTTCCTGTTTATCCCTGAATAAATTGCTACTAAACAACTGGTAACACAGGCAATTGGCATGAATACAATTAATTGATGTCCCCATAACCAATTTTCATATTGTACTGGTGAAAAAATTAATAAATTACAGAGAATCGTCAGGAATATTACCTGAAATAAACTTTCACCTATTGTCCATTTAATTAATCGAAATACATTAATTGAAACTAGGCAAGCTAATACTACACTAACCCACATTTGATGGGTGATATCCCAGTTCCAATTATTAAAATAAGTCAACCCTATAAAAATAAATCTGGGAAACACATATCTAGCTTCATTTTGCTGGGAAATTAGATCTTCAAAAGTTAATCTGAACTCAGGATAAACTTTATTTAACAATAAGCTAATCTCCCAATCATCCCAAAATGGAATATTGACACTATTTTGGTAAATTAATATTCCTATTAAGAAAGCCGGGATGATTGTTAAAATCAAACCAGTCAAATACCATATTTCGGGACGCTTATTCATCTCTAACGCTTTCCAGTCATTCAAAGCAATTTGTCTCAATACTCTACTACTATTTTTGGCTCACCGATCAACTGAAAAACCTGATTTTTTTGAGAATCATACACCCAAGCTTTGATGACTGATTCTCCCATTGGCAGAGATTTGGCTGAAAATCTCACACTCCATCTAACTTGACTATACCGACTTGACTTGAAAGCCTTAGCTACATCAGGACTGGGCAAATTTACAGGCGCACTAGCAAAAAAAGTATTTTCATTGCCATAAGATAGTAGCACCTTTGTCGGGAGAGCCGAACCCTCTGGCAAGATAGCCCATCCATTTGCTACTACACTTGTACGTCGCTTGAGTCTCAAATTGGTGTTTATTGTCGATGGACTATCCATAAATCCATACACTTTAGTAGTGTCATTCACAAAAACCACATTAGTTGGAAAATCCTTAGCTTTTTTTAGCTTATACTCAGCAATATTATATGAAGTAAAACTTAGATCTATATCTGGTTTATACACTAAAGAGTTAAGTGTAGTAAATTTGATTGACGTTATGGCAATAGGTAGCTGTCCTTTCAAAAACAATAAAGCATCATTACTATCTTTGGGTAAGTGACCGATCAATATTCCATTTTGGGCATTTCCTGGCACAATTCTATAACTACGCTTACCCCCATTTTCATCAGTTACACTGAGCATTACAGGTGGGTTTCTATAAAAAGTTTTATAAATTTTACCAAAAACAGAATGTTTAAATTTAACGGCTAAACGAACCACCTGTCCATCACCCACTTCTATTTTCCGATCGCTATTCCAACGAACCGATAAATTTTTTGTTTGAGTACTTGGAGAACACCTACTGGAATTCAGCTTGGTCAATACGATCAATTTTGATAACCCCGGCAGATCTATCAATTGAGGAACATTATCCGCTGGTTTGTAATTACAAAAAACATAGAAAAAACTTTTCGGTTCGTCAAAAAAAGGATGCCTCTTATCAATACTTTCAAAATTATAAAAAATGTAGTCTCTGGGATTTCTTGATAAGCTGTTCCAATTTAAGTTATCGAGATAGGTCGTATAAGCATTATAGGACTGAAATACAGGTCTTGGTTTCCAATTAAGTTGGTTAGCTTCTACTAAAGATATTTCCCAAGGAATAATATCTATCTCTTGATTTTTTACTACCTTTCTTATACTTTCTGGTAGTTCTACTTTAGACAAGTTAACCTGATTTCTTGCATCAACTTCTTCTCGCAGTTTGCCTAAGTTAGCGAAAGCTAACACATTACCAGCTACCTGCGAGGGATTCAACGCCGCAAGCCTATTAGTACCTTGAGCAAATTCTTTATGTCCAAAAGGTGTGGAAGTGAAGCCATATATCAGCATAATGACCAACAGATATATGTAGACTACAGCCCCTTTTCTAATAGTACTAATTTTTTTAGCTTTAGTAAGAGATATAGCAACTATCAGAGGCGTGGAACTTATTAAGAAAAGAGTATGCCCATCCTGACGAATAAACCCATGTTTAAAAGTCATCCAGAGAATAAATGCTAAACAAAGAGAAAAAACTAAAGAACTTTCCCGTGCTATTAAAATTAAAACTGTCAACACTAAAATAACTTCAGAAATTCCAATTATGAGTTCTCTTTTTAAAGGGCTGACTACAGTCATTGCTTCAGAGTAGCCAGAAGAAATTTCTAAACTCCCCTTCAAATAGTCTATTAATGGATGAGAAAAATAAAATAACATAAATATTAACGCCAAACTGTAGACTAGATAAAATATGCACCAGCCTGCAATTTTGGGATTTAATATGATGTTTTTTAGCTTGACTGCCTGAGTTTTTTCTAAATCTTTACTGCCAATCTTTACACACCACCAAGTAAATATACCGCTAATTGCTGAGAGCAACAGACAAATCACTATTTTTTTTATTCCCTCTATAGAGTCAGGTTTGCCAATTACAAATTGTCCAGAAATAGTGATTAAAGCTGAATCTAAAAAAGACAATAATATAGTATTAATATTTGGTTTTTTTGCTTTTATACTTAAATAAATATCACCCAAGAGCAAGAAAAATAGAGAACCTAGTACAACTACCCCTAAATTTAACTTAATACTCAGGCAAATACTAGCAACTATTCCTAATCCCCAAGACCACTGTCTAATTGATTTACTGTCATAAAATGACAGCATAATTATGATTATGTATAAAATTTGATAGCTGGGATCGAGGAGAAATATATATGAAAATAAATATGCAGATAACAGGCTGCAAATAATTAGGAGTTTTCCCAAAAATCTGGGTTCTTTAAAAATTTTTATAATTACTAAAGTCCATAATACAAAGTATACTAAAACTTTAAAAGATAGTATATGAAAAAAGTTGGAATTTGTCGCCGCACCAGTAATTAAATATCCTAGCCGACCATAAGTAAATACAATATCTCGTCCAAAAATCAGTTGATCTTCTGAGGCACGACTAAGAGCATATCGCCAAGATGGATCTAGCCCTATTTGTATTCCTTGAGGTATTGGTAAAAAAGCTAGGAGACAATATGCTAATGGAAATATCCCTAGCATCCATATCTTCCAATACTTACGGATATTTTCTGTCATTTTCAGCAACCTTAATTCGATTAATTAACCATTTTACACTTAAAAGAGTTAACTAATCTGGTAATCAAACTTGTAACTAAACAAAGAATCATCAGCGGAGCAAAGTTTAACTATAGTCCACTGATGATTAAATTCCATAATCTAAAGAAATACAGCGGCAGAGATTGTGCGATCGCATCTCCCCCATAACCTTTAACGCACAGTTTCCAAATTATCAACTTGTTTTTGGAACAACTCAGTAAAGATAGACAGTAAAGTTCTCTTCCGCACCTTAATGCTAGCATTCACCGCCATACCGGACTGGACGCGAAATTCCTTGCCATTAATTTTTAACATTTGATTTGTTAACTTAATTGTGGCAGGGAATGAATAGAAAGGACGTTCTTGAGTAGGTGGTAAAACATCTGATCCCAGAGAAGCAGAAGTCAATTTCCCTTGCAAAGTACCAAATTCAGTAGATGGGAGAGACTCCACATTCACCTCTACTGTTAAACCATCTTTCTCCTTAGTCAATCTATCAACAACCTGTCCGATATCCCGGTTTGTGAGGTAAACTTTTGCCACCAATTGATCGTCAGGAACAATTGACAGCACAGGTTCCGTGTCTATTTGTCGCACCACATATCCGGGGCCTGTGGGTTTCAAATTAAATACTACACCATCCACAGGTGCTTTAATTTCTTGGAATTCTACAGCTTGTCTTGCCTTAGCAACTTGTGCCTCAATTTCATCTAGCTTTTTCTTATTTTCCAAGCGTAATCTAGCTAACTGACTATCAATTTCTGCGATTCGTTTGTGGTTGTCAGCAATTTTTGTCCGCACGTCTTTTTCGGAAAAAGCAACAGCATTTTGCCATTGTTTGTTCGCTCTGTCAATTTCTGCATTTATGCGTTGTTGCTCTTCTCTCAAACGCTTAGCTTCCGCCTCCGTTCTCATTAATTCAGTTTCCCGCAGGGTAATTTCATTTTGCCGCTCAGCAATTTCCCCAGAAATGCTATCAATTTGATCCTTGCGTGATAGCACTTCCGCTTCACTACTTACTACTTCATTTTTGCGAGTTAATATCTGTTGCATTTGCCGTCTACCTTGCAAATCCGACAAAGCCCCCGACTGTACCACAGGTCTAATTTTTTCCATTAATGCTTCATCTGAAGCCAACAACTCCCTAGCATTTTTCACCCGATTTTCTGCATTTGGTAACTGCTGTTGAGCCGTTGCTAATTGCCTTTGCGCCGCCTGTACCCGCTCTCTCGAAGTTTGGATTTGCTCATTAAGCTTAGGAATTTGTGACTGGGCTGCATTCAATTGAGTTTGCACCTGAGCTAATTGTGCTTGTAATCCTTGAATTTGCAATCTAGCTGCTTCCTCACGAGATTGAGATTCAGCGCGACTAGCTGCTAAAAGTTCTTGTTGGTTAGTGGAAAACGCATCACCGTTGGCTCTTGTTGGTGTACCTCTGCCATTTGCCAATGCTGTGAGGTATTCATTTTCTGATAGCAAAGCTGCTTTTGACTTTAATAATTCTTGGAATTCGGAGCTAGAGTTGGTGATATTCGAGCTAGCTAATTGTCCATTAAATTGTCCATTGTAAAACTGATTTTCCCGGAGCAACATTTCCCGTTGTCTGAGTAGGGCATCTAAGTCGGCTTTGGGTGCTAAGGAGTCCAGTACTAATAATACTTGACCTTTTGTGACGCGATCGCCATCTTTAACCAAAATCTCTCTAACTACCCCACCATTAGGCGCACGTAATTCTTTAGCTGCTCCCTCTGCTTCCAACTTACCCTGTGCTGGCACACTTTGATCCAGCGGTGCAAAACCAGCCCACAATAAACCCGCACCAGTCACACCAATAATCATCCACACAAAAGCGTGTGACCACCAAGATGGTCTTTCTAAAATAACAGGTTGGTCATCTGGGCGAAAAGGTAAAGGAGTTCTAATTATTGGTTGTGCTTTCGGTTCCCAAACTGTCTCCATTTCCTTCACTTGAGTAGCAACATTATGCTTGCCATTACCATTCCCATTACCATTACCATTACCATTGCCATTACCATTGCCATTGCCATTACCGTTGCCATGATGTTCGGTTGTTTGTTTATTGGTCATTTGCTATTAGTCTCCTTGTGAATTTTAAATTTTAGATTTGGAATTTTTTGATAGTCATTTGTCACTTGTCATTAGTCATTGGTTCTTGGTAATAACGAATGACTAATGACATTCGACTTACATTATTTCTGATTCCTGTTGCTGGTAGAGGCAATAGTAACGTCCTTTCAGCGCCATCAGTTCTTTGTGAGTTCCCTGTTCAGCAACTGCACCTTGATCCATCATGAGTATTAAATCTGCACTTCTGACAGTACTCAAGCGGTGAGTAATAAAGAAGACTGTGCGATCTTTAAATGCCGTTTTTAAGTTTTCACAAACTAAGCGTTCCGAGTGGTAGTCGAGGGCGCTGGTAGCTTCGTCCAGAATTAGCATTCTGGGGTTTTGCAACACAGTCCGTGCTATAGCTAACCTTTGTCTTTGTCCCCCGGAAAGCGAGGAACCCCGTTCACCGACTACTGTGTTATACCCATTAGACAAAGACATAATAAAATCATGGGCAACAGCAATTTTAGCTGCTTCGATAATTTCCTCATCCGTTGCTTCTGGGTTAGTTAAACAAATGTTTTCCCGGATTGTGCCATTAAACAACAACGTATCCTGCAACACCATCCCTATCTGACGACGTAAGGAATACAACTCCACTTTAGCAATATCGTAACCATCTACCAGAATTCTGCCCGCTGTTGGCTCATACAGCCGTTGCAGCAATTTCATCAAAGTGCTCTTACCGGAACCACTTTGACCCACAATGCCCACAAAAGTTCCTGGTTCAAAATCTAAATTAACATTCACCAGTTGCAATGGGCCATTAGGATTAAACCGGAACGACAAATTATCGTAGGTGACACCGCCTTGAATTGGTGGCATGGCAATATTAGTAGTGTTAGATTCATCCGCTTCGGGATGAGCATCCAAGATGTCGCTGAGTCGTTCAATAGACAAGGCTGTTTCTTGGAAGTTTTGCCACAACTGCACTAAACGTAACAAAGGACTGGTGACATACCCTGCAATGATGCGGAAAGCGATCAATTGTCCTAAAGTCAATTGCGGTGGGTTAGCAATTACCATCGCAGCACCTACCCACAACAGCAATAACCCAGACAATTTATTAAAGAAGCCAGAAAGAGAACTGGCGGTACTAAAAGTTAATACGGTTTTAAACCCTGCTGACACATAACGGGCGTATTTTTCTTGCCAATTCCACCGGGATTTTAACTCAATTGTTTGGGCTTTAACGGTTTGAATCCCCGATAACACTTCCACTAAATATGATTGAGTGTCGGCGTGGCGTTCGGCTTTGGTGCGTAATTGACGTTGGACGATCGGTGCAACTGTTAAAGTCAAAATGGCAAATAACGGAATTGTTGATAAAGCTACCAAAGTCAGTGGTACGCTGTACACCAACATGAAGGCAATGTAAAACACTGAGAACAGCGCATCTAACACCACAGTTAACGCCGTTCCTGTTAAGAATTGTCGAATATTTTCCAACTCGTTTACCCGTCCGGCTAGTTCCCCTACCCGACGGTTATCAAAGTAGTGCAGAGGTAATTTCAACATGTGGTCAATTACTTCTGAACCCAAACTTATATCAATTCGGTTGGTAGTATCAACAAATAAAGTCGTCCTGATATATGTCAGTAATGCTTCAAAAACTGCCACGACTAACAGCAATAACCCCACACTATGCAGAATGCTATCGCTGCGATCCTTAATTACTTGGTCAATAATTACCTGAGTGGCTAAAGGATTCGCCAAAGCAAACAGTTGTACCAAGAAAGAAGCGATAAATACTTCTATCAGGACTTTTTTATGTTTTTTAATTGCAGGTAAAAACCAGCGCAGACTGAATTTTTCCCTTTGTCCTTCGGGACGGGATTGTAGTAATAATACTTGTCCTTCTGCGCCCCAAGTTTCGGCAAATTCTCTGGGAGTGCGGCGGCGGATTCCTGCTTCGGGAACTGCCAGCACCAATTCTTTTTCACTAATTTTGTAGAGTATGGCAAAGCTATCTTGCCATTGAATCAATGCTGGTGCTCTTAACCTGGGAACGGCGGCGGCTTGGACTTGAACTAACTGGGCGCTAATGCCCATCATTTCGGCTATACCACCACAGGTCATGAGTGTTAGTCCGCCTTTGGTTTTATTTTGGTTATCAATAATTTTATGGATGATGTCTCGCCGGAAAGTCACGCCCAAATACTTAGCTAGCATTTTAAAGCAAGCTAAGGGCGCTTCCACTGGGCCACGTCCTTTAAAAAATTGAAAGGGACGTTCTGAGACTATGACTGGTTCAGTTTTGGCGGGTGTTTCCGAGGCGTAGGGGATTTGATCGTAGGGTGAGTGGGGACTGGTAGCTGGTGAGTGGGAATCTGTTGGTTGTGCCTCTGTCTGTGTTTCTCTGGCTGCTTCTATTATTTGTGTTGTTTTTGCTGCCTGTGGTAAGGCAGAAATGGGTACTCCCAATAACCTACCGCCTTGTTTGCCTTTGACGGGTACCCAACTGCCTACTTCCTGGATGGGAAAACGGCTACCGTTGGAGAATGCGCCTATCATGCCACTGCTAACCATCCACAACATATCGCGATCGAACTCTGGCAAGGTAGCTTGACCGTTGGGGAGGTTGACAACTTTGGCGTGGGGAAAAACTTCTGCGGTAAGTTCTTTCAGGTTTACTGTGGCTATCGCCCGACGTTGTAATTCTAAACTTAGCAGTTCAAATACTTCGCTGATGCTTGGTTGTTCGCGATAAGCTTGGCGCAGGATTGGTTCTTGATTGATGAAGGATGAAAATACTGAACTGGGAATGGTGATGCAGATCACTTCGTCTGATGCGATCGCTGTCTCACATCCTTCCCCTCGCACTAGTGCCGCCCAACCTAGCACTTTCCCTGGCCCTGCCATGTACAAGCTGACGGGGGTTTGAACCCGTTGGTCATAGGCTAACACCCGCACTTGTCCCATGTAAACTATTGCTACTTGAGTAGCTGGTACTTCTTTTTGTATAATTGGTTGCCCAATGCGATACCGCAATAATTGGCATTCGGCAGATAGGTTTTGTAATCTGGTTTGGGACAGTTGATTAAACGGTTCTGTCTGGGCGAGAAATGTTTGAATTTGCGATCGAGAAACTGCTTGGGTCATGGTATGAATTTTAGATTTTCGGTTTTAGATTTTTGATTGGGTTTTTTTGCTAATATTATGCACTCATGGGTCTATTTGCCTAAAGCGGCATATTTGATTCAGGAAAGGCAGAAGGCGGCAAGAAAGTTTTGCCTTTTGAGTTATACTCGGCGCGGTCACAAACTGTTGTTTTTGATTTGTAGGGGCTATCGCATTCCGGCAATAATTTGTTGGTTATCGCCAAATATATGTACCGAAATGCTTCGCCCCTACTATGACTTTTATGCCTCACTAGTTAGGGGAACTGGGGTTTGGATCGTCTGAAATTTCTTGATTTTCTTCTGTTTCTCCTGTTTCCTTGTGATTATCTACTACTTGCAACCCCCCCATTTCTTGAATTTGTTCCCCAAGCCAGTTCTCAAACATCTCGTCTACTAAGCGGCGACGCATCGCATCGTCGAGTTGGGCAGGCATATTTTTTTCTAGTCTAATAATCACAAACCATTCTGCCAAAGCTCTAGGCGGCCAAAGTTGACCGGGTTGGCTGACGGCTAGTAATTGACCGATCAGGGGATGGGGTTGTTTAATAGGAACTGGCCCCAGCAAGCCTCCAGTTTTAGCTTCAGGCCCTTGGGAGTATTTTTCCGCTAATTCCGCAAAGGATTGTTCGCCTTCTTGAATGCGGAAATAAATTTCGTTTGCCAAACCCAAATCTTTAGTCCGAATCAGGGAGTAAACTACTTGGTCGAGATAGGGCTTGCGGGTGAGAAAATAATTTTCTACCTTGTTTCCCCAATTGGCTTGTTTGAATTTTTCCACTCGCAGGGGGCGCACTGATAATTCTTTTAACTGTTCATCTGTGATTCCTTGGTTTTGCAGCCAAGCTGCTTTAGCTTCTGGGGTATTGAGTTGATACTGAGCTTCAATTTGAGAAACTGCTGAGAGCATTTCTTCCTCAGTATATGGAATGTCTGCGATCGCTCTATCGATAATCAACCCTCGCAAAAATTGCGGCATTAGCTGGTAACGAGTCATCATTTCCAGCATCTCTGTAGGTTGAATTTTTTCCTCGCCTGCTTTAAATAGTGTTGTCATCATTTCCGAGTTATACTTTTTCCTTGGCTGTTAGTGTATCCATAAATGATTTTGCTATTAAAGTACCCTCCTTACCAACCCTTTTAACAGCGAAAACTCCCGATCGTGCTAATCGATCGCGATCGCAGATCCAGAAATCTGCCCAAATTGATTTTGGGATACCAGTTAAGCAAATCGGCTTTGACAGATTCATCATGTGGGTAGCATCCACAAGAACTAAGTCTACACAGTCTGAATCAAACTTAGCAGATGCCTTGGTTTGAGCTCTTTTGCAGGTAAAACGGCTGCGATCACTACGTTACTCTCACCTTTATACGATCCTAACTCGACTACCTGCGACTCGGTAAGTAAATTTTTAACAATTTTTTGCCAAGTTACAGCCCGCAGCAAGTTAAACCAAGCCCCTATCCGATCCCATTCTAGGATTTCGCTAAACTTTCCACAGGACATCTTGATTTTGGATAATTGCCAAATTTAGCGGAAAATTCTTTACAATTTATTTGCAATTATCCAGGCTTCAAACGAACTTAACAAAATTTCATGCGAATTCTGTTTACGATTTCCCACTTTTTCCAACCTAGCGATGGCAGTCGGTACGGTTCACAGGGTAAAGATCCTCAACCTCGGATACAAGCACTTACCGCTTGTATCTCTTCTCTACACAAATTGTTTGGTAAATCACAAGCTAGCTTTGATATTGCTCAAGGTGCAGCAAAACCAGCGAATCAATCCCAAGTAAACAACATAGATATTGTGATTTGTACTACTAAAAATCAGCACCTCCTCGACCAACTTTCCTTACCTGCCGACTTATACAAACATTACCGCACCAATGCGGAACCGATGTTACTTGGTTTTGAGTGTCAAGCATTACTGCGTGATTGCCTTGGTGCTTATGATTATTTTTGCTTTTTAGAAGACGACATAATTTTGCATGACCCTTGGTTATTTGTCAAACTTAATTGGTTTAACAAACAAGTGGGAGATAATGCCTTACTCCAACCAAATCGTTACGAACTTTCTCCCCCAGGAAACAGCAAAAAGATTTACATAGATGGTAATTTGTCACCATTGCTAACTGCTAATTTTCAAAATTTGTCAGACCAACCGGAATTGCAGGCGCAAATTCTGGGACAACCTGTGATTTTTCGCCGTGCTACTAACCCGCATTCTGGTTGTTATTTTCTCAATGTCCCCCAAATGAATTATTGGGTACAGCAACCGCATTTTCTCGATCGCGATTCCAGTTTCTTTAGCCCTTTAGAAAGTGCGGCTACTCTGGGAATCATGCGGACTTTTCGCATTTATAAATCTATTCCGCAACAGGCGAACTTTTTAGAAGTTGAACATTACGGCAATGCTTGGACTCAAAAATTGTTAAAAATCCCCGCAGAGGAACAAGGGAACAAAAGTGCAGTTGAGGAAATTAAAGTTAGTGCGCCATCAAATTTAGCTATTCAACCAACAATTGTTAGTTCTGCATCCATACCTGATTATTACAATCGAGCTAACCCTGATTTACTCCGACTTTTGCCAGCTGATGCCAAAGTAATTATAGAAGTTGGTTGTGGGGCAGGAGCTTTAGGAGAACAGTATAAAAGAATTAATCCTCATTGTAAATATATTGGCATTGAGTTAAATGAAACGGCGGCGAAAATTGCAGCGACAAGATTAGATCGTGTAATCATAGGAAGTGTAGAAAACTTAAATATAGCCGATGAAATTGGCGAAGGTATAGCAGATTGTTTGGTGTACGGCGATGTGTTAGAACATCTGGTTAATCCTTGGGCAGTGCTGGGCAATCATTTAAAATGGTTGAAAGCAGATGGTCAAGTTTTAGCTTGTATTCCTAACGTACAACATTGGAGTTTAATCCTAAGATTATTGCGCGGAAATTGGGCTTATGAAGATGAAGGTTTGTTAGATAAAACTCACTTACGATTTTTTGCTTTGGATACAATTAAGCAATTATTTGCTGATGTGGGATTGCAAATTTACGATGTGCAACCTAGAGGACAACAAGGGGAAAGTTTTCAGAAGTTCCAGCAAATAATGGCTCCAGTTATTAATAGTTTGGGTTTGGAATCAACCGATTTTGCTCAGAGAACAGGAGCTTTACAATATGTAGTGCGAAGCACTAAAACTCCGATTGCATCTAAACCTTTGCTAATTCAAACTATTTTAATGGCTCCTTTGGCGTGCGATCGCGTCCGAGTTTTAGAACCAGACCAATTAAGTGCTACAATTCCCGGAGTGCGAACATTAGCTACAGTAAAAACAGCTAATCTGGGCGCTGGTAAACCAGAAGAAGATAAAGTTTTTATTTGGCAAAGAGCATATTTACAAAGTCCAACTGATGTTCCCAAATTGCAAGAATTGCTGCGCCGAGGATACTTAATTGTTGCAGAAATCGACGACGATCCGCTACGTTGGCCTGTTCATGGAGAGAATCAATTTTTCAGTTACAAAGCTTGTCATTGTGTACAAACTTCTACCGAACCTTTGGCAGAGTTTTTGCGCGGAATAAATCCGAATGTAGGGGTTTTTCAGAATCAATTAGCTTATCTACCGCCAGCCATAAATTATGAAGTAGATGCGCCAGTTACTTTGTTTTTTGGTGCTTTGAATCGGGAAGAAGATTGGGCGGAAATTATGCCTGCGATCAATGGGGTGTTGGGGCAATTTGGCGATCGTATTCGCGTACAAGTCATCTACGATCAAAAGTTTTTTGATGCCTTAGAAACACCACACAAAAAATTTGAATCTTTCTGTGCTTACGAACGGTATCAAGAACTTCTTCATACTTGTGACATTGCCATCTTACCCTTAAACCCCACCAGATTTAACAGCATGAAATCCGACCTCAAATTCATTGAATGTGCCGGACATGGAGTAGCAGTTTTAGCAAGTCCAACAGTTTATGAAGCTTCAATTATTGAAGGAGAAACCGGATTAATTTATCGTTCTGTCGCCGAATTTGAAGACAAATTGAGAAAGTTAATTTCCGACACCCAATGGCGACAAAACATTGCCCAAAACGCATACAATTGGGTAAAAAACAATCGCTTACTTTCCCAACATTACCGTCAACGTCGAGACTGGTATTTAAAAATGCGGGAAGAGTTACCCAGATTAAACGCCGAATTAAAAAGTAGAGTCCCAGAATTGTTTGTTTGACATTTGTAGGGTGCGTTACGCTATCGCTAACGCACCACCCCACTAAGCAACAATACATTCAACAAAATTATTGGGGTCTTCCGTACTTAGGTTGATAAGTTTAATTAATTAATTTCGTTAGAGCTATAGGTAAATAACGATGAAATCCTGATATAGTAAGGGTCTGAGTCTAAAAAAGCTCAAAAAAGATGAACAAAGTTTTGAGTAAAAGACA
>NZ_JBHFNQ010000255.1:0-73471 GCF_041929345.1 Floridaenema aerugineum BLCC-F46 | reverse complement strand
CATTAAAATTTTGGATGAGCGACATGATTTTATGATGCCTGAAAAAGAGGGCGCAAATGTGTTTTGGGGTTTTTGTTGATGCGTAGGGACACGGCATCATTAAAATTTTGGATGAGCGACATGATTTTATGATGCCGTGTCCCTACAGCTGCGTCAATTCTTATCATTAATTGGAGATTACAATTTGTCGATCGCAAAGGATGAATTATGAAAGATTATCACATTAATATTTTCTACAGTGAAGCCGATGAGGGTTATATTGCTGATATTCCTGATTTAAAATATTGTTCTGCATTTGGCGAAACTCCAGAAGCAGCTTTGCGAGAGGTTCAAATTGCCAAAGAAGCATGGTTAGAAGCTGCTAAAGCTGTGGGGAAAGCGATTCCTCTCCCTAAATATCGACCTATTATTTATCAAATTTAAAGATAGTGGTGCTAAAGTTTAAGTGGGAGTCGAAAAGCTTTTTTTACCACAGATGTCCACAGATGAACACAGATAAACACAGATGTAGATTTAGATTTACTGTGGGTGAGCAGATATTTTTTGGGATTGGATGTATTGTTGGAATATGGGATTGATTTGAAAGTACGATCGCTCTCCCATTTCCCTTCTCTCAACTAAACCTCTTCGCCCTAATGATTGAATAGCTTGCCAAATTTCCGATTTCGATAATTCAAGATTAGCAGGTTTTTGGGAAATATCTACAGCTTCAGCTTGATTTGCTAACCAATAACTCACTTTCTTTTCTGATTCGGATAAACGCTCTAAGTGAGTTTCTAACAGTGGTTCAATGTCACCTAAATATATATCATTTTGTGCTAAAAACTGGTCAACGCTACCGTTAAATAGTTCGATAATTGTTGCGGCTATAATATTTAACCAGCAAGGATGACCTTGATAAATTGCAATTAATTCTGACCATTTATCTTCATCAGTTAATCGTTTTTCTCGCAATATTTCTGCTGCTTGTTCTCTCAACCCTTGCAAATGTAAGGTTTGTACAGGTCGGTTTTCTGCTTCTAATGCAGTAATTTCTCTAGGTTTTTCCCAACTCAGCAGGATTAAACAACTATAGTGAAATGATGTGGCTATTTGTTTAAAGAATTTGCCATAATCTTCATAACTTGGTAAATATTGTCCGGCTATTTGACCGCTTTTAAATATATTCTGCACATCATCAATAATTACTAAACAGCGAGAGGTGCGAAAATAATCAATAACTGTGGGTAATGAGTTTTCTTGGGATTGGGAAAAAAATTGTTTAAGTTCAGTTTGTAGGGTGGAAAGTGTGGGAAGATTATTGAGAGTTCGCCAAATAATATAATCGAATTCGGTTTGGATTTGTTCGATTAGTTTAAGGGCGATCGCACTTTTCCCAATTCCACTTAATCCATATATTGTAATTAAGCGGGTGTTTGCTTCTAATATCCATTGTTTCAGGGTGGAAAGTTCGGTGGTGCGTGAAGCGAAGCTATCGCCGCTAGGCGAATCGTAAAAGTTAGTTATTTCTGGTGCTTCTGTTAGATTGATGATGGGCGATCGATCTTTTGTTTGGGATGTTGGGGGGGGAGAGTGCGATCGGTTTTGCAAGTCATTCAAATAGTGTAAACATTCAACACAAATATTAATACTTCCTTCATTAACTTGTACAGAGTAACCAAAATTTGAGCCTTGAGAAACGTTATGTTTTTTCTCTAACTTAGAACGAAAATTAAATTTATTGAGGTCTTCTCCTAATTCTTCAGCCAACCTTTCCCATAACTTAGCAGCTTCTTTTTTAATATGAGATGCACTACAATTATAATCTTTAGCTATTTGAGGATATTTTTTTCTTTGCCAAACACCCGTTAATATTGCTTCTTGTACAGATGTAAGATGCTCTCCAGTTTTGTCAAAAATCAAGTCATCAGCCCACTGTAAAACATCTTTAACATTATCCATAAGTAGATACAAATAGATATTTGATGTAATATATCCTACCGAATCCTACTTTGTCAACTGAACTGTACCAAATCCTACTAATTTTCTTCAGGATACTTAGGAAAATTGGGTGCTAAATACTACTATTTTGAGTGGGCAAAGTTAAAATTGACAACCTAAAATTAGGGAAGCAGAGACACAATCAAGTTTTCCTACTGATTAAGTAAATTACTTGATTAAAAGCTTTAAGTATTAAACTCACCCAAACAATATTTGTACAAAAGCAGCGTTTCCTATGAAAACAATTGTGAATATTCTTAAGGGTATAGGTATTACTTTTGTTATTTTAGTCGGACTTGTATTATACCAATGTAATGGCCCTCATTCTGAAGAAGCTTTAGTTAAAGAACTGGAGGAATTTAAAGCTGAAGCTAACCAACGTGAAAGGGCAGGCGATCAGTTTCAAATAATGGCTGCTACTACTTTCAACTCAGCAGAAAGAAAAGGTTATTATCAACAAGCAGCCTTTGCTTATGGTGATGCAGAAGCAGCTTGGAGAAGCTGTTTAGGTAATGCTTCCAAGTTAGGTAAATATGAAAAAACTAAATCTTATGAAGAACAATTCAGGGCATTAGCAGAAAGAAAAATTTCTGAACTAGATCAAAAAGAAATTAAAGCATTTGCTGCCAGTCGATCTAATGATTAATTATTCTTCACTACTAATCTAGCTAGGAAAGAACAATTAATTTATAACTGATTTATTCTTTCCAATTGTAATGTCAACCCATTTAAGGATACTAAAATTATGTATCGTTCTCTCAAAACAATTTCAATGATTGCTATAACCATTACAACTATGGGAGTAATGCCTAGTTATGGTTTGCAGTCCAGGGCATCTTCTAATGCTACAACATCTTTTTCAAATTTTCCAGCTAGTTATTCTCAAAAAAATCAAAATATTTCCTCTACTTTACTTGCAAGCGACCAATGTTCTTCGTCATTAGGAGAGACTATTTCGACTAGAGCAGTTGATATGGTTTATGGTAGAGGTGCAACTTTTTTTACAGACATATCTTTACCAGTGTGGAAAAACGCATCTTATGTACAAAGATGTCGCATTGGTGTGGCAATTTGTAATAGCTATAATGGTAGTGACTTTGTAAAAATTGTGGTTCGTGAATTAGGAGGGACAATTTCTCTTAGGAATACCCGTGATACTCAAGAAGCTGCTGCAATAATTATAGCCAGTATGCAGACTTTATGCCCTCCTCGATATTCTGAATTTGTCCGAGATTTACAAAGAACTTTATCTCAATGATTGTAAATAATTATCGTTAATTTAGATGAGTTAATTAAATATGTGTATCGTGCTTATACTAGCAGCAATTGCCGCATTCCTAATAAGTATTATTTCGGGAGTTAGTGTATTCCTTGGGGCAGACAATGATAATAATTGGGCATTGCTAATTATGGGATTTATTGGCGGATTAATTTTGGTATGGGCATACAAAGGCATCTTAAGTTGTTAAAAATAATTATACGATCGCACTTGTTGGCAAAGTCAAAAAAAGAAACAAAATTGGCATGGCATGAATATTTTGACAATTCAAACTGATATCCGCGTAAACAATGTTCTAATCCATGAAGATTCTTTCAGTGTTGAATTAATGGACGGACGGATTATTACAGTTCCGTTAGTTTGGTTTCCCCGACTTTTAAAAGCTACTCCCGAACAGTTACAAAAATGGGAAATTTGTGGCGGTGGTTATGGGATTCATTGGGAAGAAATAGATGAAGATATTAGTACCGAAGGATTATTACGTGGCGCTGCTGCACCTCGTAAACAAAGGCAATAGTTAGTATAAATTAGCAGTTAGATGTAGGGTAAGTAAACCCAGTCACTAGCCGCAACTAAATCTTGCGCCTGCGTTTTCTACCCGCCTGCGATTCAAATCGCAGGCTAATAGCGAAAGTCCGTTAAAACGGACTAATATTTTCTTTCAGTCCACTTCAGTGGACTTAAGCTATTAGCCCGGAAATTGATTTCTGGGCGGGTGTGGCAACAAATCCAAAATCTTAGGTGTAGGTGTAAGGTGCGTCAGACAAGAAAATAATGACTTTAATCATTCCCTTGAAACTCTGACGCACCCTACAGATTAATTCAAATTAGCAATAGCTTGTCGCACTTGCTCAATATCTAATTGCAAAACATCGGCAATTTCTTCAACAGAAAAACCTTTTCCTAATAAGCGAGGAATCGTTTGCAATTTTCCTGTAATAATTCCTTCAACAATTCCTTCAGTTTTGCTTTCTTCAATCAATTCTTGAGCAAATCGGGTGTTTCGCAAATCCTCAACGCCAAACATAGCTTCTAACTCCTGACGACTCATTTCGGGTAACTTCGCTAAAACAATAACTTCCAACAAGTTTAACAATTGTAATCGATAAGGTTCATCGGCAAATTGTTGTTTTACTAGGGCAATTAACCGAGTTACTCTCTCTAAAAGTTGTTTCTTTGTAGCGACAACTAATTGAATGATTTGCACGCCTAAAGGAGTGGTTTCACTGACTTCTATTTCATTCAAATAGATGCGCCTAACCAAGGGAGAATCTAATAACGGTTGAACAGACTCTCTTTGTCTAGCTGTCGGTTCAATGCTACGACTCCTGAAAATAATCATAGCACGCCACTTTAAAGCTGGGTCATTGTCTCTGAGATAGGTAAATATTTCGGAAAATAAACGCAGATAAATTTTTGGGTCTTTTTGAAATTGGACTTCGGTGAAATAAATCGGATTTTCGAGGTTTTCGGGTAAAAATACGCCGTCGATTCTAAAAGCAGTTTGTTTCAATTCTACTGAATCAAAACGGTAATCGTTTACTAGTTCTGGTGATTCTCCCCATAGCTCAAAGAATGTTTGGGGTAACTCTTTGAAAATGCGATAAAAGATGTGATCTGTTTTCATCTATGGTTAAATTTAAAAAGGTTGGGATATGAAGTAGAATTTATCACACTCACAGGTTAAAGGATTACAATTTTTTACTTATTTAGTTTTTGGGTGGGTACGATCGCATACACAGTTCTATATTGTAGAGACGTTATATATCAATCTCTACAAGTATTCTTTAGTTTCTGGAGAAGTCTATTAGCTATTTATCCTGATCGGCGGCTTGGGTAACGGAGAAAAGAGTTACTTATCACCTGTATTATCAGTTAGGCATCGATCGGAATAAATTAATTTTGACTAAGGTAGTAACATTTTGGTTAACTCATGGCAAAATATCCCTAAGTTTTACGTTTACCTTTTCCCAGTTATCCCCTGCTTACCGCAATGAAACATTCTAAGCAAAGCGTTCGCGATCGCAATAAGTTGCTAGAAGCCGTCAACACCGAAGTCCACGCACGGCTGGAACAATCATTGCACAAAGCCATCCAGATTCACATTCTCAAAGAAGAAAAACCGCAAGAAATACAGCGACTTTGGGATGTCGATGTCAAAATTGGCAAACGTCCAACTGTCAGATTATCACCGCAAATCAGCATTTCTCAAGTTTTTAGCCAAAGTAGCGGCAAATTACTGATTTTGGGTAGCCAAGGTGCCGGAAAAACTACTTCTCTGTTAGAATTAGCACAAGATTTGGTAGAAATTGCTCAAGCTGATTTTGAACAGCCTGTTCCGGTTATTTTGAATTTTGGTTCATGGAAGAACAGTAAACAAACTATTGCTGATTGGTTAATTGCCGAAATAAAATCTAAATACAATATTTCGCTGAACTCCATTAAATTATTAGTTAACAATCAATTAATTTCGCCTTTATTAGACGGAGTAGATGAACTAGATTTAGGACAACAGGAATTATGTCTTAGAGCAATTAATCAATGGCTAACTGCCGAAAATCGACCGAAAAATATTGCTGTTTGCACCAAGTATGAAGATTACAAAAAATGCCGGACTAAGTTACGTTTGCATGGCGCTACTTTTTTACACCCTTTAAATGAACAACAGATCCAACAATATCTGGTTGCTTGTAGAAGTAAAGAACTGTGGGAAGTCCTCAAAGATGAACCAGATTTTTTTGATTTAGCCAAAAATCCTCTATTATTAAATATAATGATTTTGGCTTATGAAGAGTTACTAATTCAAGCTTGGAAACGGCTTAATTCGCAGCAAGAAAGACGGGAATATTTGTTAAACGCATATATCCGGCGAATGTTAACTTGGAATCTGAAATCTCGTTACTATAAGGAAGGAAAGGAACCAAGACCAGAAAATGCTAGACCTTGGTTAGTTTATTTAGCCACAAAAATGAATGCAGCTAAAGAAACAGAAGTTTCGCCCGACAAATTAGACCAAACTTGGCTGCAAACTTCTGGACAAAAGTCTTTATATCGACTAGGGATGATTTTAACTCTTGGGGGAATCTTGGGGATGAAAAAGTTTATTTTACGCCGAATCCTCAGCAAAAATAAATGTATTCCCCGGAATTATTCCCAGTTTTACAACTATGCCTGCGAGCGTTTTTTATTGCAAAAAGTTGGTAATAAATATCGGTTTGTCCATGAAATGTTACAAGAACACATTGCCAAAATGTGATATAGGAGTTTTCAGGTAATTAGGTAGAGAATTTCTGGTTTTAGGGAACAGGGAAGGGGGAACAGGACTTACGCAGACAGTGTTAGGACTTACGCAAAGCCTAATTCCGTAGGGTGCGTTAACGAAGCGTGTAACGCACCATCCCACCATATTTAGCGCCACTGCGTAAGTCTTGAGTGTTATGGTGCGTTCAGGGGGTGACAACGGAGCCAAAAGTCATGAATACCAATAGTTTCAGCTTTTGCTCTTCCCTTAAAATATAGGCAGACTTTGAGCCTATTTAAAGACGAGACAACGTATTAAAGTCCTTTTAGGCTCAAAGTCCGCCTATTCATTGTCAATAAGCCTGTCAATAAGCTGAAATTTTTTGGGTAGCGTAACCAGCCATAAAGCTTGATTCAAAAGCGTTTCAGCCCCGTTGTCACCCCCTGAATATGGTGCGTTACGTTATCACTAACGCACCCTACAACTACTACAACTACAACTCGATCGGGAATCCCAGTCCCCAATCGTAGGGGCAATTCATGAATTGCCCGTACCCCAGTCCCTAGTCCCCAAAACCAAGGTAAAATGCTTGTTTGGGGTAAAACCTACCCTGTCAATAACAAGAAAATTGTTAAATTTACCAATGACCAAAACTTACACAGTTGAAATTCAACACCAAGGCAACACTCACACTCTGCAAGTACCAGAAGATCAAAAGATTCTTCGCGCTGCTTATGCTGCGGGACTAGACTTGCCCAGTTCTTGCAATGCTGGAGTTTGTACGACTTGTGCAGCGCAAATTTTATCAGGAGAAGTGGATCAAGCTGATGGCATGGGCGTTAGTCCCGAACTTCAGGCGAAAGGTTATGTTTTACTTTGTGTCGCTTATCCACGATCGGATTTAAAGATTGTGACTGAGAAAGAAGACGAAGTTTATGACTTACAATTTGGACAGCCACAGAAGAAATAGAAAGTAATGACTACGCACTTTATCACTGCCGAAATTGATCTGCAAGAATCTCCCGCTAAACTGCATCAAGAAATTGTCGCAGAATTAGAAAAACGTGGGGAACCTCTACGTTGGGCTATTACTAATGTAGATGTCACAGAACAAAAAGCGACTGTCGAAGCGATCGTCACCACAACCACCGAATCAGCGAAAGATTAACATTGTTTCAGCGTCCTTATACTGTTGTATTGCTTGTCCCCACCGGAATTGGGGCGGCAATAGGTGGCTATGCGGGGGATGCTTTACCAGTGGCGAGGGCGATCGCTTCTTGTTGCGATCGCCTCATCACCCATCCCAACGTCCTCAACGGAGCCATGTTATATTGGCCTTTGCCCAATGCTTTCTACGTCGAAGGCTACGCTTTAGATCAGTTCGCCGCCGGAAATTGGGGACTGTGCCCAGTACATCAAAATAAAATTGGGTTAATTCTCGATCGCGCCATAGAACCAGAACTCCAACTCAGACAGCTACAAGCCGCTGATGCTGCAAGAGCTACTTTAGGATTAAATCTTACCGAATATATAGTTACCGATGCACCTTTAGGTGTGGAACTGCGAATTTCTGGATCGGGGATATCATGGGGGACGATCGCTAACCCTGATAGTTTACTTCGAGCAGCAGAAAAATTGATTAGTCAAGCAGGGGCAGAAGCGATCGCAGTCGTCGCCCGTTTCCCCGAAGACATCGAAAGCGCTGCCCAAGAGAACTACCGCCAAGGCAAAGGCATAGATCCCCTAGCAGGTGCCGAAGCCGTTATCAGTCATTTAATAGTCAGAACATTTCAAATACCCTGCGCCCACGCCCCCGCCCTCAACTCCTACCCCCCCGATCCGCAACTTTCCCCCCGTTCCGCCGCCGAAGAACTAGGCTACACCTTCCTACCCTGCGTCTTAGTCGGCTTAAGTCGCGCCCCGCAGTTTGTAAGCAGAGGGGCAGAGGGGCAGAGGGGCAGAGGGGCAGGGGAGCAGAGAGTGAAAATTCCCCTTGTCCCCTTGTCCCCTTGTCCCCTTGTCCCCTTGTCCCCCAGTCCCCAGTCCCCAGTCCCCAGTCCCCAGTCCCCCACAGACATTTGGGCCAACCAAGTAGATGCTGTAGTCATACCCGCTACGGCTTGTGGTGGGAGTGCTATACTTAGTTTCAGCCAATTGGGGGTGCAAATCATTGCTGTTGCAGAAAACCAAACCCAGATCCAAGTCCCTCCAGAACCGCTGGGCATGAAAGTATTACGAGTAAACTCATATTTAGAGGCACTGGGCGTTTTAGTCGCCCACAAAGCAGGTATTAGTCCATCTGCTTTCAGTCCAGCCATTTCGTCCATTCGTCGTCTTTAGAAAAAAACTGGTGAAAGATCCATTATCGAACGAACCGGAAATTGAACCCTTGACTCGCTCCCAACTGCTAGTAGCTATGGGCGTAACAGCTGTAATCTTGCTCGTAGTTGCTAAACTATGGCTGCAACTAGGGTCTGTTTCCCTTTTATCCATCAAACTCACAGGCTTGGACGCACTCTTAGGCTTAGGTGTAGGCTGCTTAATTAGTGGCGCAAGTTCTTTAGTTTATCGCCTCTGGCCTGCTTATCGCAAAAGTGCGGATATGTATTTGAATTTGGTGCTAAAACCCTTATTATGGCCTGATTTAATTTGGCTGGGATTATTGCCCGGTTTAAGTGAAGAGTTGTTGTTTCGCGGCGTAATGTTGCCTGCTTTGGGTTTAGATACTTCTGGGTTAGTGGTGTCTAGCCTCTGTTTTGGTATTCTCCATTTAAGTGGCTGGGAACAGTGGCCTTACGCAATTTGGGCAACAGTGGTAGGGTTACTTTTAGGCTTCTGCGCCCTCTCCACAGGCAATTTGTTGGTGCCAATTGTAGCTCACATCTTAACTAATTTACTTTCTAGTTTCCTGTGGAAGTTGGACAAGGGAGGAACTTCCAATTCTCTTAATTGAATAATATTTAAAGCTGAAACCGGGGTGAAGGGAATGACACCTCACCCCAGTTTCGCAAATCTGTGGTTTATTGGGATTTAGGAAGACTTATTAGAGGTAAAGACAATCGAGTTTTTAGTCTAGTAGCTTTCTTTTTTTCAGGTGCTTTTTTTTGGGCGTGTAAATAGACAATAAAAAACGCCCGAAACTTGGGGGCGTCAATCATCAGGGTGCATCTACAATTATTAGTTTAACCTACTGAGGGGTGAAACCCCTCACCCCCTTTAAAATTTTACAAAACTTAATATTTTGGATGACAGTTTCTAAGAGCTATAATTGTGCCGATATTGCTTTATGATCGGAAAAACCCCGTTGCTTGAGGAAACTGGGTTTCTATAACAGAAATGTTTTCCCCTGTTCTCTGTTCCCTCTGATGAGAAAAATTTCCCGCTTGGCGATCGATAGCCGAATAAACTAAGCTGTTTACCTTTTTGTCTTCCTTTCGACAGACAAGTTGTATGTACGGGTGTGTCGCCAGTAGGATGAGTCAATAAGATCGCAGAGGTAGTCTAAAGAAGCAAGTTTGAAAGTTTCTTTAATACCTTCAGGAGAATCAAAATGGCTAAAGTAAAC
The DNA here is from genome assembly GCF_041929345.1 of Floridaenema aerugineum BLCC-F46. Lineage (NCBI taxonomy): Bacteria > Bacillati > Cyanobacteriota > Cyanophyceae > Aerosakkonematales > Aerosakkonemataceae > Floridanema > Floridanema aerugineum. Next base: position 63,406 of record NZ_JBHFNQ010000255.1, on the reverse strand, counting down.
CCTGTGCAAATACAAAAAGATTTGAAAGGAATTGATTACCCTGTTAGTAAGCAAGATTTGGTTAAGCACGCTCAGCAAAATGGTGCGGATGAAAAAGTTTGTGCAACTTTAGAAAAGTTACCCGATCGCGAATACGAAACTCCGACCGAAGTGAGCAAAGCGATCGGACAAATGGAATAATAAATCTGTATTTTAGGACAGTTAATTCGCTGTATTATATTCTCTTTATAGTAGGTGTCAGGGGTGAGAAATTAGAGATGTTAGGTTCTATTTTCTATCTTCTGATTCCTACTAGAAAAGTATTAGCCTAAGTAAGCTTTTTTCACTTGTTCGTTTTTGAGTAAGTCAGCGGCTTTTCCTGATAAGGTAATACAACCAGCTTCTAAAACATATCCGCGATCGGCATTTTCTAAAGCTAAGTTAGCATTTTGTTCAACTAACAGGATAGTGACTCCTGTAGAACGGAGATTTTGAATAATTGTAAAAATTTCTCGGACAATTGCGGGTGCAAGACCTAAGCTAGGTTCATCTAATAATAGTAGTTTAGGACGACTCATTAGGGCGCGGGCGATCGCTAACATTTGTTGTTCTCCACCGCTAAGAGTTCCTGCTAGTTGTTGACGGCGTTCTGCTAAACGAGGAAATATTTCAAACTGATACTTGATATCTGCTTTAATTTCTGCCTGATTAGAACGAATATAAGCACCCAATTCTAAGTTACCTAACACAGTTTGTCTAGCTAAAATTCGCCGTCCTTCAGGAGAATGGGCGATCCCAAGTTGCACTATTTCATGAGCTTGGCGGCGGTTAATGTTACGCCCTTCATAAATAATTTCGCCATTTTTAATATTAACTAATCGAGAAATGGCCCGTAGAGTTGTACTTTTTCCTGCACCATTCGCACCAATTAAAGTGACGACTTCGCCAGTATTGACAACTAAATTAATATCTTTTAAAGCTTGAATGCCGCCATAGTTAACCGAAAGATTGTTTATTTCTAAAAGTCTTGACATAATTAATTTAATCCTGTTAATTAAATGTAATCTGCCCCAGATCCCCGACTTCTTGAAGAAGTCGGGGATCTAGAGATCTAGATTTACTCATCTCCTAAATATGCTTCAATTACAGCCGGATCATTTCTGACTACAGCAGGTTCACCTAAAGCAATTAATTGACCGAAATCTAAGACAGCAATTCGATCGCATAAACCCATGACTAAGGGTACATGATGTTCGATTAAAATTATAGTTAAATTAAAGCGATCGCGAATTTCCCGAATAAATTCACTCAGTTGATGTTTTTCATTGGGATTCATCCCAGCAGCGGGTTCATCTAATAGTAATATTGTCGGTTCTAAGGCTAAAGCACGGGCAATTTCTAAGCGACGTTGATCGCCGTAGGGGAAGTTTTTGGCTTTTTCGGTAGTGCGATCGCCCAAGCCCATCATTGACAACAATTCTAAAGCCTTTTGTTTCGTTTCCTTCTCTTGCTGATTAGCCACAGGTAAAGCCAACATTCCCGAAACTAACGCAGGTACAGGATGACTATTTCTACTATGAATATGTCGCCCAATCATCACATTTTCCAAAGCCGAGAGTTCACCAAACAAGCGAATATTTTGGAAAGTGCGAGAAATACCTTTACTAGCAACTTGGTAGGGACGAAGTTGGGAAATTTCCTCACCTTGATAAATCAATTGTCCGCTAGAAGGTGGTAACAAACAGGTAATCAAATTAAATAAAGTTGTTTTTCCCGCACCATTCGGGCCAATTAAACCAAATATCTCATGTTTTTGCACAGAAAAAGAAACATTATTTACCGCCACTAAACCACCAAAGCGACGAGTTAAACCTTTGGCTTCTAGAATTGGCTTGTCTTTCGCTAAATCTTGTTGGATCATAACTAGTAAGTATACCTTAAGACTGATGCAATCTAAAACTAAATGCTTGTATATAAATATTGCTAATTAACACGACTTTGAGTAACTCTGCTGTAGTATTATTTGTTAAATAAAATTTTCAAACCAGGAGGAATAAAAATGAAATTTCCATCCACTCATAAAAAACTGACAGCATCTTTGGTATTATTAGGAGTTTTAACACTTACAGCTTGCGGACAAGGAAATCAACAAGCTACCGATACTCCAGCTAATCAAACAACCACGACGACAAATACTCCCGCAGCAACTCCCGCAGCAAATACAACAACTACTACCGCAGGCGTTCCACCAACAGGAAATGATTGTCCCGCTGACGCACCAATTAAAGGTGTAGATACTACAAAACGCGGTAAAATTTATCACAATACTACCTATCCAGATTACAAACAGGTGAAACCTACAATCTGTTTCAAAGATGTTGCTTCAGCAGAAAAAGCTGGTTATAAATTACCCCAAGCAAAATAGGTACGTAGTTGCGCTTCAGCGCCTTTCGTTCGCGCTGAAGCGCAACTACATACCTATAACTAATGACCTATTCAAAATATAGTTAACTATGCTTTTAATTTAAGCTTCTTCAATAAATCGGGAGTCACTAAACCTTGAGGAAAAAAGATTGTTCCCAAAACGATTAACACACCGAAAACAATTAAACGACCATCTCTTAATAATTGCGCCAACCAAACAGGTAAACCGGGAGTATCTGCAACAGCCCTTAAAATTTCTGGTAAAGCAGTAAATACCATACCTCCTAACACAGGGCCAACAAAACTTCTACTACCACCAATTAACACCGAAGTTAAATAGATTATACTCGCATCAAAAGTCCCTTGTCTAGCATTCCAAGTATTTAAAAAATGAGCGCTTACTGCACCAGCAACTCCCGCTAAAATTGCCCCTAAAGTAAAAGCTAAAACCTTGTAAGTAGTTGGATTAATGCCCATTGCACCAGCAGCTAATTCATCTTCTCGAATTGCTACAAATGCCCGACCTACTCTGATAATTTCTAACCGATATAATAAAAACATACTAATTAAAAGTAAAGGCAAAGCCACCCACAAATACTCAATGGGAGAAGCAAAAGGTTGGGGAATACCAAAAATTCCCACTGCGCCACCAGTGATTTCTAAATTTAGGGATAAAACCCGCAATACTTCTACAAAAGCGATCGTTGCTAATGCCAAATATATTCCCTTAAGTCGCAGTGCGGGAATTCCTACTAAAATTCCTAATATGCCAGAAATTATGGCAGCAATTAGCATTTCCAATAACAACAAACTAATGGGAAATAGACCTTCATTAGTGGGGAAAACTTTGGTAGATAGAATAGCAGCGATATATCCACCTAACGCATAAAAACCGGGACTAGCTAAAGATAATTGCCCAGTCATTAATGGTAAATAAAGCGATAGTCCTAGTAATGCACCTAGTACCATCGAAACAATTAAAGGGCCATAAGTGTTAAAAAAATCAGCCATTATTAATTAAACCTTTTGAATTAAACGTCGCCCTAATAAACCTTGGGGTCTAACTAGCAGCATAATAAATAATATGCCAAAAGCTACCGCATCTTTATAAGCGGAATATTGCCCAGGAACAAATGCTTCTATTACCCCAATTAATAGACCTCCTAAAACTGCACCGGGAATGCTACCTAAACCACCTAAAACAATTACTGCTAAACCTTTTAAACCGAAAGCGATGCCAAAATATGGGCCAGCAATACTCACACTAGAACCGACTAAAGTTCCGGCTACTCCGGCGAGGAAACTGCTAATAAAAAATGTTATAACGATAAAGCGATCGGTATTAATTCCCAACAAACTAGATGTAGTTGGATCTTCTGCTACAGCCCGCATTGCTTTACCGTATTTGGTGTAATTAATAAAGTAAGTGAGAAGGGCTACAACTAGCACAGAAACTAGAAAAATTACTATTTGTACTGTGCGAATCGGAATCGGATTTGTCGGAGAACCAAAGTTAATAGCAGCAGGCAAATTACCAAAAGTATTTCCCGGAAAAGTGTAATTTTCTGCACCTACTAAATACTGAATTAAGTTGACGATTACTAAGGCTACACCTAAGCTGGAAACTACGGTTAAAAGTGGATCTGCACCTCTACGGCGTAAAGGACGAAAGGCAATTCTTTCGATCGCCACTCCCACTAAACCTGCTATGATACTACCTAAAATTAATGCCACAGGAAAAGGTAATTTAATAGGTAATGCAGCATTAGCTAATAAACCATTAAACCCAAAAGCTTCTCCCATCAAAGCATAAGTTAAATATGCACCAAGGGTAAAAATTGCCCCATGAGCAAAATTAATGATGCCTAAAATTGAGAAAATTAAAGTGTATCCCAAGGCAAAAATTGCATAAATACTGCCAATGGATAAACCGTTCAGGAATTGTTGAATAAACAGGGTTAAGTTCATATTTTTGATTTGTCATTTGTCATTTGTCATTGGTCATTGGTTAAGTTTTACTCAATCACCAATCACTAATAACTATTTTTTGACAGAGGCGAATTTGCCATTATTACCATTAGCATCAACTTGCAATTGTGCTACGTAAAAATCTTTCTGAACTACATCACCAACAGGGGTAAAGGCAATTTCGCCCAAGGGAGTGTCGTACTTACGAGTCAGTAATTCTTTGTTCAATTCAGAACGCAATTTATCCAAGGGCATTTTGGCAATATCACTTCTTTTATCTACAGCTTTAAGTGCTTCTACAAACACTTGAACCGCAGCAAAAGCTTGGGCGCTAAATTGGGGTGGTTCTTTCTTATATTGTTGGAGATAAGCAGCACGAAAAGCTTGATTAATTGCGTTGGAATGTTGAGGGCTATAAGCTTGGGCGACTAATACACCGTTGCAACTTGCTTTACATACGGCAAAAATATTAGAAGTATTGAAACCATTTCCGCCAATGATAATGCCTTTATAACCCAATTCTCGCAATTGTCGCACTAAATTTCCGCCATCGGCAGCTAAACCGGAAATAACAATTAAATCTGGTTTTAAATTAATCGCGTTTGTTGCTTGGGCTTGAAAGTCAGTATCAGTTGTCAGGAACTTTTGCACAGTAACAATGTCTAAACCTTTATCTTTTAATGTTTTTTGAAAAATTTCGGTTTCCGACTTGTTAAACGCATCATTTTGAGCGTAGAAAACCGCCACTTTTTTGATGTTAGGATTTAACTTTAAAGCTGCGTTAATGGAATTGGGGGCGACAACAGTAACTGGGGCGGAAACACGGGCAATATAATCACCAATTTCAGGAATACCTTTAGCCGTATTAGAAGCAGCAATTACGGGAACTTTTGCCCGTTCAGCAATGGGGTTAGAACTAAAGGCTTGCTGGGATAAAGTTGGGCCAACAATTCCCACAACTTTATTCTGATTAATGAGAATTTGAAAAGCGTTTATCGCCCCTGTTTCATCGCCACCAGTGTCTTGTACTATTAGTTTAATAGGAGTACCATCAACGCCACCTTTGTCATTAAAATATTTCTCAGCTATTTTGGCACCTTGAATGCCTTCTTGTCCTAACAGGGCGACGTTACTTGTTTGGGCTAAGGCAACTCCTATAGGAATGCCTTGAGAAATTGAACTTGTTTGTGTGTTTGAGTTAGTTTGAGTGCAGGCTGACAGGAATAAAGCCAAGCCAGCAAACAAGGCGGTAGTCTTTTTCATAGTTGGCAACTATCTCCGGGTGGATATATTTTATATCACTTCAGATTTCTGATTATATAATCAGGAAAGTCAAAAATATCTAAAAAAGGTCAAGCAAAAATACTTAACAGCATCTGAAAAGACAAATACCCAGAAAGCAAGGTACTGGGGTTGAGTAAAGCTAGAATACGATCGCTACAATATACCTATCACTAATTGTGCCATTGTGCGATCGCCTCTCCCTTGCTTCCATCAAGTAAAATTGCTCGAAAGCTATAATAACTTAGATTCAAGTCAAAGATTTAAGTAAACAGGAACTTTATTATGTTATGGGTAATTCAAGAAAACTTATTTCAAGAAAGGGAATATGAAAATTTCTTGGATGCCTGCCTTCGACAAGGCATCAATTATTGTCAGGTTAAAATAGTTCCTTTCTCCCATAACCTAGTTCCAGAAATTACTGAACCAAATCCCATTTTAGCATTCGGTTCTACTGCCTTAGTGCGAATTTCCCAAGAGCGAGGCTGGTATCCGGGAGTATTCCATAATCAGAATTTTCACTTTAAAGTATGGTCGGAAGCTTGGGGGAAAAACATCTTAAATTACCAAGCTAAAATCTTTCCTATTTCTCAAATTGAAAAGGGGATAAGTGAGCTAAATAAATTTTTTGTGCGACCTTGTGAGGATTTAAAACATTTTAACGGCACAGTAATCGACAAAGAATATTTAAAGTCTTGGAAAGAAGAAGTATTTAGTAAATCAACTTATTTAACAGAAGATACAGAAGTAATGATTTCTCCTGTGCAAACTCTTTATAAAGAGTATAGATTTTTTGTAGTTGATAATCATTTAGTTACAGGTTCTCTCTATAAATTGGGTGGTAAGTTTTGTTTAGATGCAAATGTTGAGCCAGATGCTTACCAATTTGTCTCACAAATGATGGAAATTTGGCAACCTTCAAGGGCTTTCGTAATTGATATTGCTTTAACTGAGGAAGGTTACAAGATTGTGGAAATAAATTGCATTAATTCGGCAGGTTTTTATGCAGCAGATGTGAGTAAAATAGTAAATGCTATACAAACAATGAAATTTTAGATAGGACGCTAGAGAAAAATTTCATCCTGGTTTCATTTTTATGTGGAACACTTAAAGTTTAGTTGCTCCCTTGTAGTCAAGGACATTTCCCATGATGCGCCGAGCTAACCGTTCCCAACTTTATGCACCGCTTTTGAGCTTTCTGATACTAACTACTCCCGCAATTGTTCTAGCACATCCCGGACATGGTGGGCATGAATTTGAAACTGGAAATGAAGCCGCGCCATCTTCTGAGGCGATTCAAGTTGATGCAGAAACAGCAAAACGGCTGTCAATTAAAGTTGAACCAGTGAAACGGCAACTGTTAGCTGTTAGCATTAAAACCACTGGGCAAATTGAAACTTTGCCTAGTAAAAAAGTTGAGGTAACTACACCAATTTCTGGGGCAAAAGTTGTTGAGTTGTTGGTTGAGCCTGGTGCTTTTGTGAAAGTAGGGCAACCTTTAGCTGTTTTAGCTGCACCTGATTTGGTGGAACTGCGGGTGAACTCTCAGGAAAAACAAGTTGAGGCGCAAGGGGATTTGCAAAAAGCGCAAGCTGATTTAAAACTGGCGCAAGAAAACTTAGTGCAACAACGTCAAATCGCTGCGGCTGAAATCGAACAAGCTAGCACTGAAGTTAGGGTGGCGAAGGAAAAGTATCAGCGCGATAAAGATTTGGCGAGTGCGGGGGCGATTCCGCGACGCACAATGCTGGAGTCGGAGGCTCATTTGCGAGAGGGTGAGGCGCAATTGGTGAAAGCGCTGAGTCGTCGGGAAGTTTTGGCTGGGGAAGCGGAACTGAAACGATCGCAAACTGCGGTTGAGGTGGCGAAGTCGCGTTTGGGGTTGAGTGAAACTGCTTATCAGACAAGGTTGCAACAACTGGGAACTCGCCCTAATGAGAAAGGTTTGGTGGTGGTGACGGCGCGGATTTCTGGTGTGGTGGTGGATAGGGAGGCTACACTGGGTCAAGCTTTTGAAGATGCGGGTGGTAAACTAATGACGATCGCAGATGATAGCCAAGTTTTTGCCACTGCAAATATTTATGAAAAAGATTTAGATAAAGTTAAATTAGGTCAGCGTGCAATGGCAAGATTTGCCAGTTTACCTAATCGCACATTTAACGGCAGAATAACAGTTATTGGCTCAGTTGTGGAAGGGGAAACACGAGTTTTACCTGTGAAAATTGAACTAGAAAATCCTAGCAAAGAGTTAAAACCGGGAATGTTTGCAGAGTTAGAAGTTTTCACAGATCAAACAGCGAACCCTATTTTAGCGATTCCTAGTTCTGCGGTGGTTGATGCTAATGGAAAAAAACTTGTTTATGTGCAGAATGGTGATGCTTTTCAAGGTGTAGAAGTTACTTTGGGTGAAACTTCAGGGGATTTGGTGGAGGTAAAAACTGGTTTATTTGAGGGAGATTTGTTAGTTACTCAGCGTGCGCCGCAACTTTATGCTCAATCTTTGCGCGGTAGTAATTTGAAAGCTAAAAGTCAAAAGGAAGAAGTTAAAAGTAAAGCGGAAGATTCAGGAAGCAAGAATTTAGAATTGGATATCAAAAATGTTGCGCCTTTTTGGTGGATGATTCCGGGGGTTGGTGCGATCGCATTTGCGGCTTTTTGGTTAGGTCGAAGAACCAAACCTCAGATAACATCGCCATCTCATACAATAGTTTATAGTAGCAATAATGAGAAAGGTGAATTATCTGTGTTGGGGAAGGGGGAGAGCGATCGCACAGTATGATAGAGAAAATAGAAGCGATCGGGTAATCAGATGTCTTATAGCCAGTTTACCTTAGAGACAGTCGAACAAGCTTTTGGATTGAGTATTATCGAAAAGCTTGACTTGTTCACGAACGTTCCAGAAGCATCCATTAGCGATTTCCTAAAGCAATCTCTGGAATATAACACGCCTCTAGCGTTAGAAATTGCTACAGAAAAAGCACGTTCAGAAATGATTATTGCGCCAATTTTAATCGAACTAAAAAAACAATTTAATTCTCATGAACAATACCTAGAATGGGAATCTCAGCAGGAAATTCGGCATGAATATGTTGATGGGGAAATTTTGGCTATGACAGGGGGTACTATTCCTCATAACGACATTACGCTATTTTTTATAGGGACTAATCCCGATGTTCTTGCTGTTCCAAGCAAGTCATTAAGCCTTACTTTGGCCGCGTTGCACTAGGTTCTCTCTGGTCTTTTTTGATTGATTGTTCATCTGCTACCTGACTAATCTGCTGTTTTAAACCAAACAAGATCAGAGATAAATTTTTCCGCTGCATTAACAGTACTGTAATTCCCCAACTAATCAATAGGACGATCATTGAAGCTAGAAGTAGAAATATAGATTTGGCTTCGTGGACATAATCAGGATACAAACGAATTGCTACCGATTGAAATATTTCAGTAAAAAAGAGATGAATAAGATAAATTCCAAAGGAGCAATATCCTAAGCTTTTAATTAAAAAATACTCGTTGAACATGGTTGAAGCAGCGAGCGCAGCTATTAAAGCTGTAAAACCTCTTGACACTTCATAGATAGACTGTGGCATTATAAGATCACCGAAAGTGTTAAAAACCAAAAAAGTAAGTATCCATAGTAAGGAATATCGGTTGATTAGCTTAAAACAGCGTTGATTCACAGCCGGATGTGCTAAAAGCATTGCAACCATGATGTAGGGTAAACATCTCAAAGTCCAGAAAATTACAACTAGAAGTAATCGTAACAGAGGATGAGAATTTCCTCCAGGGAAGACAACAGCTAATAATGGTTCAAATGCAACATTAGCAGGGGTTTTTAGCTCATTCCCAGATAGTAAAACCACTTCGTAAATTAGCAAACTCACTAGAGCAAGTATCCCTAATTTTCTTACAGAAATATTTCTAGCGCTCAAAAACTCCACCAGCTTTATTAGCAAGGTTCCTATTGATAACAGAGGAAGGAAGTATAAATGGAAAGCTGCTCCCCCAAAGAAAACAAGAGACAGAGGATCTCCGAAGAGTCCCAAAAATTTGCTGGATTCACCAGCAACCAAGTACTTAGCAGATTTATAAATTAAGTAAAAGATAGACCAAACCCCGTAAGGAATTAAAAGGCGAAGCAACCTTGAACGCAATGGGTATGAACTTTGGGAGAGATAAAGTTTGTTAATTGCCAGATAAAAAGACATAGCAAGAAAGAAAGGAACCGCAAACAGGGCAAAATCAGTAATCTTTGACCAACCCGGAGACATTACTTTCACACTTTCATCAATGTGAAGAATTATGACAGCATAAATTGCTAAACCTCGAAATAAGTCAATGCCACCTAATCGCTTATGCTCTCTCATAGTGATTAACTCCTTTGAGCGTGGTTGAACTAGCTAAGTACGCATCAGACCATTCAAATAATTTCCAGAAAATTTTGTTAAATCATTCAGATTTAATCAGCTTCCAAAGTTCAGTGGGATCAGATGGTACAGGACCTGGCGCTGGAAATTGAGCCATAATTTCTAAGCGATATTTTTGCTGTCTTAGCTCTTCCTTCAGATCTTTGGTCGGATTGAGCAGAAAAATATCAATACCCTGATTAAAGTTAGAGGTTTCTAAAGCTTCATCGCGAACAAATAGGAGTTTTACGTCTGAATCCAGGTTATAAAAGAAGACTGTTCCTGGACGTTTTCGGTTGACTACGATAAGTGGGTCTTTAGCTTGATGGATGATCCGAGAGACTTGATTAGTGGATTCACCACCATACTTATTCCACCAAGTATCTGCTTGTGAAATGATTGAACAGAAGATGATTCCACTAGTTACTAAAGCGGCTGTTGTTAGCAACCAAAACTTTCTTTGCCAGCGGTTTTGAGTGAAATTCAGAGATGAAATTTTATAGGTAAGCAGATAAGTAACACAAATTTGTACTCCTAAAAAGCAGGGTATTAAGTATCGAGGCCAAGTTTGGCGGTTTCCCCCTAAGAGCAAATCAATAGCAATTAAAGGCAATCCTGTCGAGCCAATCAAGGTAAACACAAACAGATAGACTTGTTTTGATGTTTTAATAAATAGAAAATAAATAGAGTAAGCAACTAAAACTAAAACGAATGGGATCAGGAAATAGAGACCAAACTTCCCAAAACCAAAGTACTCACTAGTTCGTGGATCAATAAAGGAAAGGCTAATATTTTCAGACCATAATCTAATTGCCCCTGCAAGGGTTAACGTATGCTTTTTCATCCAGGCAGATGAACCCTGGAAATCGGAAAAGTGTCTAAGAACCAAAATAGCCCAAGGGAAAAAGGCGATCAGGCTAGCAAAGGTTGCCAGAAGAAAGTATCGGAGTTTGCTTGTCAGTTGAAAAGATTCGCTCAAAACCACATAAACTAAATAACCAAATAAAACAAGTACAAAAAAGTACTGCGAGTAAAGACCTAAAATTGAAGAGATTGCATAGGTGAACCAAGCAACCTTTTTTTGTGTTCGGATTGCCCAGAGTAAAGAAGCACCTGAAAAAAGTACAACTAGCGTGAGTAAGCTATAAGGTCTTGCTTCTTGAGCATATATAACTTGAATCGGAGATACTAACAGTAATACAGTTCCCACTATGCCTGCTAACGAGGATCTAAATAATTCCAGGCAGAGCCAGTACATACAAGGAAATGCAAGGATGCTAAGAACAGCAGAGATACTCCGCAGCACTGAAACTGAGTGTCCAAAACTTTCAACCCAGGAACGTGCCATCAGAAAGTAAAGAGGCGGATGAACATCTGTGTAAAGCTTTTGAAGAGTATCGCCTAGATTTCTGTCAGGATTAGGGTATTGATATTTTAGGAAATCTCCAACGCTAACGATTCCTTTTGTAGAAAGCTTATCAATCACTTCTGATTCAGACTCGCCTAAAATCACAGAAAAGGAGGAATAACCCGAAATTACAGAAAAGGTGTGAGTTTCATCAGCCCAGACAGGTTTTTTGTCAAGATTGACAACGCGAAAAAATAGTCCTAATGCTAATACTAAAGCCAGTAAAATCAATAACCACCGCTGGGGCGATCTACTTAATTCGGGTAAAGAACTTATCAAATATTTGTTAGCTTTCATCTTAGAACATCCTCGTTTTATTGTCTGAAACCTTGTACAATAACAATCCTGAACAACAAAGGAATTTAGGACACCTTGGATGTTTTATTAGCGTTCAAGAATCTATGCTAGGACTAAATTGTAAAAAATTTGTAATAAAAATAAGAATTTTTTGGGTCTTTCAGGTTAACTGGAGCTTATATTTAGTTAGAGATGTGAAACTCTAAATGTAAAATTCGTAACTCTAACTGTGAAATTTGGTTAGCTGTTTGCAAAAAAGCAACCGTATTGGCTCGAATCGGTTCTAGAGTCAGTTCAGTTTTAAGTACCTCAATGTTTTAGAACTGACCTGAATCTATTTCCGTTGAAGTTTATCATCGCACAGAAGGTAAAATGTGGCTTTATTATGCTTATACGAATGGGGATGAGATAGCATTAGAAAGCATTGAGTTTGAGTGTGCGATCGAACTTTTGTATGAAGGGATTGTATTTGATAATCAATAAAAATTTTACATTTAATTACTTAAGAAAAAAATTATGAACAAAATAATTCCAAAAACTGATACTCTTTACGATCGAGATTTTGTGGCGTGGTGTGAAGATACTGCGGCTAAACTCAGATGTGGATATCTGTGGTAAAAAAACAAAATTTGGCACTTTGGCAAGAACTCTATTAAAAATAAGGTCTAATTTCATCCTGATTTCATTGGGCTGTGTGAATGATTAAAAAAGGAATTCTCCGTACTGACACCATTACCTGATAAATGTTCAGCACAATTCTCAGATGGGTAATCGATCGCAGATGGCTAGTCGTTATCGCTACCGTTATCATTACTCTGTGGACGATTTACGTCATTCCCCAAATGCAACTGGATGTCTTCCCGCCCTTTGCACCGCCCCAAGTGGAAATTCAGACGGAAGCACCCGGACTCGCACCCGAAGAAATCGAATCTTTAGTGACATTACTCATTGAGAGTGCAATTAACGGAACGCCGGGGGTAACAGCAGTGCGTTCCTCTTCAGCTGTAGGAATTTCAGTTGTGAAAGTCATCTTTGACTGGGGAACCGACATTTATCAAGCTCGGCAATTGGTGACAGAACGATTGCAGCAAGCGATGAGCAAATTGCCAAAAGCTGTGGAAACACCGCAACTTTCGCCAACTACCTCTCCTGTTGGCACCATTCTTACTTATGCTTTTACTTCCGAAACTACACCTTTAATGGAAGTGCGGCGCATTGTTGATTGGCAAGTAACAAATCGCCTTTTAGCTGTTCCCGGTGTCGCGCAAGTTGTAGCTTATGGTGGCGATGTGCGGCAATATCAAGTATTAGTTGATCCCGCAAAGTTGAAAGCTTTTGATGTGTCGTTGCAGGATGTCACAAAAGCAGTAGAAGCAGCTAATACTAACGCTCCTGGTGGCTATTTAATCACACCTGATAAAGAAACTTTAATTAGAGGAGTTGGGCGAATTGAAGCTTTGGAAGATTTGAAATATTCTGCTATTACTTCGCGTCAAGGAACGCCCGTCAGAATTGCTGATGTGGCAGATGTGCAAATTGGTGCGGCTATTAAGCGAGGTGATGGTAGTTTAAACGGTCAAAAATCTGTTGTTGTGTTGGTAAATAGACAGCCTAATGCTGATACTCCCACTGTGACGAGGGCGGTAGAAGCGGCAATGAAAGAAGTTCAACAATCTCTTCTCAAAGATATTAAATTTACTGTCACATTTCGGCAGGAAGAATATATTAAATCTTCGGTGGAAAATGTGCGATCGGCATTAGTTGAAGGCAGCATTATTGTTGCTGTAATCCTGATTCCATTTTTGATGAATTGGCGAACTCTTACGGTAGTTTTGTTGGATTTCTTTCTCACTTGGCTAATCGCATTGTTATTCATGTCTTGGGTGGGATTGGGTTTAAATACGATGACTTTGGGCGGCTTGTCAGTGGCAATTGGTACAGCCATTGATGATGCGATCGTTTATGCCGAAAACACCTACCGCAACTTGAGAGAAAATAAACTATCTCTTAATCCCCGCCCAATAATGGATGTGATTTTTGATGGCAGCAATGAAGTCCGCGACTCTTTAATTGGTGCGACAGTAATTGGCATTGTCGTCTTCTCACCAATTTTTACATTGCCCGGTGTAGAAGGTCGAATTTTTACACCAATGGGAATTACTTATCTGGTAGTTGTGGTAATTTCTAGTCTGGAATCTTTGCTGATTTCTCCAGCATTGTGTGCCATCATTTTACCTAGCAAAAAAATGAGAGTAAGAGAACCTTGGTTGCCGAGATTTGCCAAGCGAGTTTATAGTTTCTTTTTAAATTTTTCGATGCGTCATTCAGGCATTATTTTAAGTTTGGCTAGTGCGGCAATGGTGGCAGCATTAATTATTTTACCTTCATTTGGTCGATCGTTCTTACCTGAGTTTCAAGAACAAACATTAGTTAATACCATCCTTCTCTATCCCGGCGTATCTCTTGAGGCGACAAATAGTGCGGCATTTGCGATCGAAGATGCGCTAAAAAAAGACCCTAATTTTGATTATGTTCAAGTGCGTTCTGGACGTGCCCCAGGAGACAGCGATGCAGCGGGAGTAAATTCAGCGCACATCGATATGGGTATTAGCGAAGCGGGAATGAAAAACCGGACAAAAACTTTAGAATTGCTGCGAGAAGAATTTGCCAAATTACCCGGAGTAGTACCCAATATCGGCGGGTTTATTTCTCACAGGATGGATGAGGTTTTATCCGGTGTGAGGAGTCAAATTGCTGTAAAAATATTTGGTTCTGATTTAGAGCAGCTGCGAGAAATTGGTGCCAAAGTTGAGGAGCAAATGAAAACAGTTGCAGGAATTGTAGATTTGCAACTTGAGCCACAAGTACCGATTCAACAAATACAAGTAAAGTTCGATCGCCAAGCTGCTGGCAGATACGGTTTAAATGTCGGAGAATTATCAGAAATTATTGAAACTTCTTTGAATGGGCAAGTAGTTTCTCAAGTTTTGGAAGGACAACAAACCTTTGATTTAGTTGTCTGGCTGAAGCCAGAAGCTCGCAATAATTTAGAAACAATTCAAAACTTATTAGTTGATACTCCGACAGGTAATAAAATTCCTCTAGCTCAAGTCGCTAGGGTGCAATACGGGACTGGCCCAAATACAATTAACCGCGAAAATGTTTCTCGGTTGATTGTTGTTTCTGCTAATGCTAAAGGGAGAGATTTGCGATCGGTTGTGAATGAAATTCAAGCCAAAGTTAAGCAAAATGTTCAAGTCCATTTTGGTTACTTTATTCAGTATGGAGGTCAATTTGAAGCCGAACAAAGAGCTTCACAAAATATTTTGGTGTTTAGTGCGATCGCCTTTATTATCATTACCGTCTTGATGTACCTTTCGGTTAAATCCATTGCTTCAACAGCAATGATTATGATTAATTTACCGATCGGATTGGTAGGAGGAATTGTTTCTGTAGCTTTGACTGGAAGCGTGATTTCTGTAGCTTCCTTAGTTGGCTTTGTGACATTATTTGGCGTAGCTACCCGCAATGGTTTGTTATTAGTAGATAACTACAATACCAAGTTTGCCGAAGGAATGCCTGCAAAAGATGCCATAGTCAAAGGTTCAATGGAACGGCTTAATGCTATTTTAATGACCGCTTTAACTTCAGCTTTGGGGTTAATACCTTTAGTAGTAGAAGGAGGGCCAGGGAAAGAAATTTTACAACCGCTTGCGATCGTCGTTTTGGGTGGATTATTTACTTCAACAGCATTAACTTTATTAGTTCTCCCAGCACTTTATTCTCAGTTTGGTAAATTATTAATCCCGAAACCAAATCAGCAAGAGGATAAGGTGATTATCAGTGATAAAGTTAAGGTCTGATGAAATAGCTTATCTCTTTCTCTTTCCTTCGCGTCCTTTGCGTCCTTTGCGGTTTCAAAATTTTTTAAACCGCAAAGAACGCAAAGAGCGCAAAGAAGAAGAAGAAGAGAGTATTAAAGGTTCAATTGTTTTATTTTAGGAGCAAAAACCATGAAGCCTGTCAAATCTTTGTTAATAGTTATAGGCAGCTTAAGTTTGATTTTGTTAGAAGGCTGTAGTAATAATAACCAAGCTACAAGCCCAGAGAGTAGTCCAACAAGTGCAAGTTCACCTGAGTCAACTGCACAACAAACTAATGTTACTAAAACTGAGTCTTCTGGTCATGCAGCAACACCTTTAAAAGGTGGTCAAGTTGTCGAGTCCGGGCCTTATCATTTAGAGTTTGTTCCACTTAAGGAAAGTAAGAGTGTTCATCTGGATTTCTATTTACAAAAAGGTGACAATCACGAAGCTATTCCTAATGCTAAAGTAGTGGCTCAAGTTCAATTGCCTGATGGAACTCAAAAGAGTATTCCTCTCACTTATGATGCTCAAGGAAAACACTATGCAGCTGTACTTTCTGAAACGGCACCGGGTCAGTATAATGTGAAAATTACTTCGGATATTGACGGTAAAAAGGTAGACGGACGGTTTAGTTTTAATCGGTAAATTCTGATTGATTTGATGATGAATAAATAAGTCATAAGATTAATGTGCTGTTTCTACCAATTAGCTAAAATAACAAAATCGATTACTGGTAGGAGGTAAAGGATGTCAGGCAAAAAATTACCAGATATTGGTATAAACAGCGAAAATGCCTTGCCACAACTTTTCATCAAACCACCCAAGCTTTCTAGCAGCGGGAAAATGTGGAGTGGGATTAGTTTAGAACAGCACTACCTACCACCAGGGGAAACTTCTGAATATTCTCTTAAACAGTTTGCTATCACTATTAATCTTGGTCAGACTTTTCAGATAGAAAGAATTGTGGATCGGCATCTCGAAAAAGGTTTAATGTTTACGGGTGCTGTTGGGCTTTGTCCAATTGACACTCCTCAAATAATTCGTTGGAATAGAGATGCTAACATTTTGATGCTTAGTTTAGAGGATGAATTACTAAGCAGTCATGCTGTAGAGTTATTGGATACCGATCAATATGAAATGTCACTTCATTTGATTACGCAAGATGCTTTAATTTATCAAATGGGATTGAAACTTCAGGAACAGCTGAGAACTAATGATTCAGATAGCCGTCTTTATGTTGAATCGGCTGCGACGTTTTTGGCTGTTCATCTTTTGCAAAATTACTCAATTCAAAAGGCTTTAGTTCGAGAGTATGCTGGGGGTTTACCAAAACAGCAGCTAAGAAAAGTAATTGATTATATCGACGCTCATTTAACACAGGATATTTCTTTGGATGCGATCGCAAATCATCTCAACATCAGTCGCTATCATTTTTGCCGATTGTTCAAACAATCTACTGGTTTAAGTCCACATCAATATGTGATTCAACAGCGAGTAGAACGAGCTAAACAACTATTAAAACGCGGTAAGTTGAGTATTGCTGAAACTGCGATCGCCTGTGGTTTTAACCATCAAAGTCATCTTCACCGCCACTTTAAACGGTTAACTGGTGTCACACCGGGAACTTTTCTCAATTCCTAGCAAGTTCGTGTAAAAACAGCAAAAACAAGCAAGATTTCTGGTTGATGGCTTGCCACTATTAAGGCATCTTTTTCAATTTTTTACGCTTTAGCAAAAGTTGCGTAAGTCATAAAACTGCAAATTTTTGACGGTTTTTGGAGAATATATGATGGACATCGTAGAAACAAGTTTTGCACTCGACGACTTGATCATCCCACTTGATGACCAAATTTGGACTCAAGACTCTCCTAGTATTGAAGGTGTTGCTGAAGCAGGAGACAGCTTTGGTCGAAGTTTAAGTTCAGGTGACTTTAATGGTGATGGTAGAGATGATTTAGCGATCGGTGTTCCCGGAGAAGATGTTGACTCTAACTCTAACTCGATCGTCAATGCTGGTGCAGTAAATGCTCTGTATGGCTCGGCTACCAGTTTAACTGGATCGGGTAATCAAATTTGGACTCAAGAAACTCCAAATATTGAAGGTGTCCCTGAGACAGGAGACGGCTTTGGTCAAAGTTTAGCATCGGGTGACTTTAATGGCGATGGTAGAGACGATTTAGCGATCGGTGTTCCCGGAGAAAGTGTTGGCTCTAACTCCAATGCTGGCGCAGTAAATGTGCTCTATGGCTCGACTACTGGCTTAACTGACACAGCTGACGACATCTGGACTCAAAATAGTTCAAATGTTGAAGGTGCTGCGGAAGCGAACGATCAATTTGGTTCTAGCCTGACAACCGGAGATTTCAATGGGGATGGTAGAGATGATTTGGCGATCGGTGTTCCCTTAGAAGAAATCGGTTCGATTTTCAATGCTGGCGCAGTCAATGTACTCTATGGCTCCGCTAGTGGCTTAACTGACACAGCTGACGAAATCTGGCATCAAAATAGTTCCAATATTGAAGGTGCTGCGGAAGCAGGAGATACTTTTGGTAATAGTTTGGCATCGGGTGATTTTAATGGTGATGGTAGAGATGATTTAGCAGTTGGTGTTCCGGGAGAAGATCTCGGTTCTACTTCCGCTACGGGTGCGGTAAATGTACTCTATGGTTCCAATAGTGGTTTAAGTGCAACAAATAACCAAATCTGGCATCAAAATAGTACAAATGTTGAAGGTGCTGCTGAGGCTGGAGATGTTTTTGGTCAAAGTTTAGCCGTTGGTGACTTTAATGGCGACGGTAAAGAGGATTTGGCGATCGGCGCTCCCGGAGAAGATATTGGCTCAATCTTCAATGCTGGCGCAGTGAATGTGCTTTATGGTTCCAATGATGGTTTAACTCCTACAAATAACCAAATTTGGCATCAAGATATTACTGATATTACAGGAGTGGCGGAAAACAGTGACCAATTTGGCGCAAGTTTAGCCGTTGGTGACTTTAACGGGGATGGGAGAGATGATCTGGCGATCGGTGTTCCTGAAGAAGATGTTGGCACAATTAATTCAGCGGGAGCAGTGAATATACTCTATGGCTCAAGTACTGGCTTAACGCCAATGGGGAATCAACTCTGGACTCAAGATTCTCCTGGTGTTCAAGGTGTGGCCCAGGCTAGCGCTCGCTTTGGTAGCAGTGTAACGGCTGGTGATTTCAACAACGATGGTTTTGCAGATTTGGCGATCGGCGCTCCTTTCGGCAGCATTGGCGGTACAACTAACATTTTATATGGCTCAGCTAGTGGTTTATTTGCTTAATTATTCTGGGTTTCCTGTTAGTTTCAGTTCACCTTGCTCTCATAAAATAATCCAATTTGCTCGTTGAAAGTTAGCAGAGGAGGCTTAGAATTAAGATAGTTGTCGCTGAAGTTTTAATTAGTAAATCGTTTTTGATTTTATGAGAGTTCTGTTAGTCGAAGATGAGCCAGATTTAGGTGCAGCGATTAAGCGGGTTTTGCATCAGGAAAAGTATCTGGTTGATTGGGTGCAAAATGGGATAGAAGCGGGGAATTATTTGTCAGATGAACACACTCAATATACTCTGGCTATCTTTGATTGGTTACTACCAGGAATCTCAGGATTAGAGTTGTGCAAAAAAGTGCGATCGCAACACAACCCCCTACCAATTTTAATGCTTACAGCTAAAGATCATGAGCAAGATAAAGTTGCTGGGTTGGATGCTGGCGCTGATGATTATTTGGTGAAACCTTTCGGAATGGCAGAACTTTTGGCAAGGTTGCGGGCTCTGCAAAGGCGATCGCCTCAACTCCAACCCCAAAAACTAACAGTGGGAAATTTAACTTTAGATTACAGCACTCGTACTGTTTGTTTTCAAAATACTAAAGGCGAAAAGCAGGTGATTTCTCTAACTACTAAAGAGTTTCAACTGTTGGAATATTTTATGAAACATCCTAGCTTTGTTCTTAGTACCGATCAAATTCGTAATCAGTTGTGGGAAATGAGTGCAGAACCTATTAGTAATGTTGTGGCGGCGCAAGTGCGTTTGTTGCGGCGCAAATTAGCTGCTAGTGGTTGTCCTGATTTGATTGAAACTTTACATGGTATGGGGTATCGTTTTAACCCTAATTAAGGCAATTTGTTAGTTACAAATATTGTCGGTTTGATCCCCCCTAACCCCCCTTAATCAGGGGGGAACCGGATTGAAAGTCCCCCTTTTTAAGGGGGATAATGGGGGATCTAAAACTAGGAACTTGAGTTAATTATGAATCAAAATAAACTGTTTAACCGAACTCGCACTCGCTTGGCTTTATCTTATGCTGGAGTGATGGGAATAATTTTAAGTTTGTCTGGATTTGGTGTGTATGAAGCGATCGCTCATGCTCATCGTGTAGCGATCGATCGCGAGTTAGAATCTGTAGCAGGAACTCTCCATGACAGCATTGAATTAAAGTTAAATCAACCCGGAGTTTTAGAACCAATTGTTGAGGAACTTTTACCAAATCTTTGTTTAGCAGGATCTAGCTGCATGACAAATAAAGCCAGTTCTTATCGTCACATTCTTAGCGCCATAAATCAAGGAAATTATTATATCCGTTTCTTTGATATTTCAGGTCAGTTGATTGCGATCGCAGGTGCTCATCCAGAAGGATTACCTTTAGTATTAAATAAGGAAAAATGGCAAACCCTTAAAGATAGTAAAGGCAACTTTTATCACCAAATTTCTATAACTTTACATACTCGCGATCATCGGAATTGGGGTTACTTTCAAGTCGGGAGAAGTCTGAAAGATTTCAATCATTATCTGAATAATGTGAAATGGATTATGAAATTGGGATTACCCACTACCCTGGTTTTAGTAGCTGTTTCTAGTTGGTGGTTAGCTGGTTTAGCAATGCAACCAATTTACCAATCTTACCAGCAAATTCAACAATTTACAGCGGATGCTGCTCATGAGTTGCGAACACCTTTAGCAGCAACACAAGCAACAATAGAATCCGCACATTCATTACCTGATTTAGATGAAAAAGAATTCCAAGATATCCTCGAAACAATTAGTCGGCAAAATCGAAGATTGATTCAGTTAGTCGCTGATTTGTTACTATTAGCTCGTTTAGAACAACAAGTTACACCAAAGCAATTTAAAAATTGTTTTGTCAATGATATTGTTAACGATTTAGTCGAGGAATTTGCCGCTTTAGCACTCTCGAAATCGGTAAGCTTAACTGCTGAAATACGAGTCAATAATCCACTCAATGTTATGGGGAATGAAGAACAACTTTATCGCTTAGTTTCTAACTTAATTATTAATGCTATTCAATACACTCCCGCTAAGGGTCAAGTAACAGTTATATTAGATAGTATTGACAATCAAGCTTTAATTCAGATTCAAGATACAGGTATTGGTATTCCAACTGCTGAACAAAAACGAATTTTCGATCGCTTCTACCGCATCAATAGCGATCGCTCTCGTCACACAGGCGGAGCGGGATTAGGATTAGCGATCGCCAAAGCAATCATTCAATCCCACAAAGGTAGTATACAACTACAAAGTGAACCAAACAAAGGTAGCACTTTTACTATTAAATTACCCTTATAAATTTTTTTTGGAACCGCAAAGAACGCAAAGAACGCAAAGAAAGAAGAAGAAAGAAGATCTTAACCTAAATTTGAGATTAACTCCCATTTTGGGCTAGTTAAAGTATTACGTAAACGCCAAGTTTTACCAGAAGAAAACATTTCTAAAACTCCAGTCTTTAAACCTTCGCGCAAATAAGGACTTTCTAAAACTGACCAATCTTTTAATATTCGTTCTTGACCATTAATAATAGCACGAGCAATACCTTGATCTGGTTGATAGGTCATTTCTAAACGATTTCCTGCTAAACTATTGTATGTCAATTTGCCGAGACTTTCCCATTCTCGATCGCCAATTTCACTTTGATCCAATGCCGCAGTTAAACGCTGAAAATCAGGATAATCGCTAACTCTAGCTATATCCGTAATCCAAGCAGTGCGATCGCCTTTCGCCACCAAAGCTTGATAATCTTTTTCCCGGCGACTTGTTGATACAGGAGAAAGTAAACTCATTTCTCCCCAAGGACGCACACACAACCAAACTTCGTAAATTCGCCAAATATACCAAGATTTATATCGCTTTGGTTCCCCAAAAGTTGCAGGTAAAACTAAATGCGATCGGTTAGGTACACCAGCATTTTTATCCTGTTCATTCAATCGCAATTGATAAATTACAGTACCATCTTTTTGCAGATATTGATCTCCCGGACTGCGCCCAGTTGCCATTGAATTATGATAAGTTCCCCCTAAACTAATCACAGCATTTTTTTCTCCTTTTGGGTCACGCACTACTAATTTATAAGTTGCGTATTGGGCATTAATTGTGCCTTTAACTTGATAGGATTTTCCCGGTATTAGCAAAGTAGATAAACTGTAGTCATTAGTAATATAAAAAGTTTCCCAAAATTGGTTATCTAGATGATAGCTGTAATATGCTGGATGACTAGCTAAAAGTTGAAAAGGTAAAGGAATTTCTTTTCTAGCTAATGCTTTAAATTCTGTTGGCGGACGGTAACTACTTAAACCAGCAAGTAACGCCAATGGTGCCACATTTTTACTCATTCTTTCGGCAACTTTGACATCATCTCCCCACCACATCCAAGCAACAGCTGATAATTCTTTTTGATCCCAAGTTCCGCGATCAAAACCTCGACTTTCTGCACCTCCCGCAGTTCCCCAACTTAAGCGCACCGCCATATTAGCAGCATACCAATCTAAAGCAGCTTTAGCTAATTCTTTTAATTCGGGAGTTTTGGCAAAGTCGTAAAGATTTAATAAGCCCCCAATGCTATATCCATAATAAGTAGAAGAGTGAAATTCCCCTTGTCCAATAGTTAGAAACTTATTAATTTCTGCACGCAACCAAGCTTCAATAGATGCAGCAGTCGCCGGATCGCTATTTGTCGATCCACTACCATCTATTAATGCTAAACCAGAAAGTCTTTGCATCATCATGTGGTTTTCTGTACCAGTTTCTAACCACTCTTTAATCCGAGGGGATTCCAGCATACTCCGATAAGATGCTGTTACATTGTCTGGCATTTTATCTCGAAAATAAAAGTAAATTGGAATATCAAAAGCGCTGCGAAAATGGTAAAGATCGGATTGGTCTTTATCCATATTTAGCAAGATATCCCAACTGTGTTGGCGATCGTACTTATCCCCCAAACTCAACCGCGCTAAAATTACAGGTAACAAGTATTTATGAGGATCGCCAATCTTTTCTCTCCGCCACCAAGCATCTAACTCATCTAAATTTAGGGCGGCGATTTTTTGGCGAATGGCAAGACTGCGAAGGGCAAAAGCAGCTTCATCATTCTTTGCTGAATTAACCTGATTTGCTACTAAATAATTATCTTGTTTAACAGGTAACTTACTGTTTACTGGAATACCGACAGCGCAAGCAAAACATATTAAACTAACTAAAGCAACGGTTGCAATAAATTTAATTTTCATTAACCAACTTTTTCGCTACACTACCATGTTAGTCATTGGTTATTCGTCATTGGTCATTGGTAAATAAATATTTACTCCTGACAAATGACAAATGACAAATGACAAATGACAAATCACCAGGAAAATATATGATTGACCTTTACACCTTCACAACTCCCAACGGTCGCAAAGCTTCTATTATGTTAGAAGAAGTCGGTCTTCCCTACAATGTGCATAAAATTGATATTACCAAAGGAGAACAATTTACACCAGAATTTATTGCTATTAACCCCAATAGCAAAATTCCTGCCATTGTAGATCGAGAAAGTGATATAACTGTTTTTGAGTCAGGGGCTATTCTGATTTACTTGGCAGAAAAAACCGGGAAATTGTTACCAACTGACCAAAAAAATCGCTTTCAGGTCTTGGAATGGTTAATGTTTCAAATGGGTGGTGTTGGGCCAATGTTTGGTCAATTAAACCATTTTAAAAAATTTGCACCGGAAAAAATACCTTATGCGATCGATCGCTACGAAAAAGAAACTTTGCGTCTCTATAGTGTCTTAGATACCCAATTAGCAGACAAGGAATTTATCTGCGGTGATTACTCTATTGCTGATATTGCTACTTATCCTTGGGTAGCAATTTATGAATTTCAAGGATTAACTTTAGATAATCACCCAAATCTGAAACGTTGGGTAGAAACAATACAGCAACGTCCAGCAGTACAAAAAGGAATGAAAGTACCAAGTTAGTTATGTAAATAGATCCCCGACTTCTTGAAGAAGTCGGGGATCTCGCCTCAAAATTAATACTCTTCTGAAAAATACTTTTCCACGCAACGCACAAAGATTTCTACACCCATTCCTAAGACAGTTTCATCAAAATCAAACCGGGGGTGATGATGGGGAAAAGCTAAATTTAAACTGGGATTAGCAGAACCTAAAAAGAAATAGCAACCAGGTACTTCTTGCAAGAAATAAGACATATCTTCTGCGCCCATTGTTTGGCATTCTGGTACTACTCCCGCTGGAGTTTCTACCACATTTACAGCTACAGACCTAACTAATTCCGCAATTGCAGCATCATTAATTGTTGCTGGATATTGTTTGCGGTAATCTAGTTCATATTTTGCGCCGTAACCTTCGCAAATTCCGGCAATCATTTGTTCCAATTTTTGGGGAATCATTTCGCCAACAGCAGGATTAAAATATCGCACTGTTCCCCCTATTTCTGCTTTGTCTGCAATTACATTAAATGCCGTTCCAGCATGAAATTTTCCTATTGTTACCACTGCCGAATCAATGGGATCGACATTGCGGGATACAATACTTTGTAAGTTATTAACTATTTGGGCAGCAACTAAAATCGAATCAACTGTTTGATGAGGCATTGCCCCATGTCCACCTTTGCCAAAAATTGTGCAAGTAAATGCTTCGGTAGCTGCCATTAATGCGCCTGTACGCACACCTACTGTCCCCATTGGTAGGACGTTCCACAAATGTAAACCAATTATCGCATTAACATCGGGATTTTTTAATACTCCCGCTTCAATCATCGGTTTTGCACCACCTGGGCCTTCTTCTGCGGGTTGGAAAATAATTTTTACTGTTCCGGTAAAATTTTGTCGATGTTGCTGAAGAAAGTAAGCTGTTCCTAATGCAATGGCGGTGTGTCCATCATGTCCGCAAGCGTGCATAATGCCGTCATGTTGCGATCGATAACTCACCTCATTCTCTTCTTTAATTGGCAAAGCATCCATATCCGCCCGAATCGCTAAAACTTTCGCTTTTGCGGATGTTTCCGAACTTAATTTTTCCCCTTTAATAATCGCAACAATACCTGTTTGTGCAATCCCAGTTTGATGCTCAATTCCCCATTCGGTTAACTTTTTTGCGATTAATTCTGATGTCAACTTTTCCTTAAAGGCAAGTTCAGGACGTTCATGTATACTTCTGCGCCATGCCACAAGCTGAGGCTGTAATTGTCGAATTTCTAGGCGAATTCGAGACAAGTCTACATTAAGAGAATTGGGTAATGTGGATATCATTTCTGAAACTTTAGTAGGAGAAATTTAGGTTTGGATATGGATTTTTGTTCAGATTTTTTGCTGCCTAGTTAAAGCAGGCTTCTGTTCACACCGCTAACTTCCCTGTACTATTGGGAGTTCTTCATACAGCTTAACACGATTACTCGTTGTCATTACAAGTCTGATTTATTTATTGTATACATTGTAGAGACGTTGTATACAACGTCTCTACAGCTAACTAAAAACGCCTCTACAGCTAATTCCTTTATGGTAGCCAAGGATATTGGCGAAAATCAGGTTTACGTTTTTCCAAAAATGCCTGTTTGCCTTCTGCTCCTTCTTCGGTCATATAATAAAGTAGAGTGGCATTTCCCGCTAGTTCTTGTAACCCTGCTTGTCCGTCACAATCGGCATTGAAAGCAGCTTTTAAACAACGAATTGCGATCGGACTTTTTTCCAAAATCTCCTGTGCCCATTTAATCCCTTCCGCCTCCAACTCTTCTACTGGAACAACACAATTAACTAACCCCATTTCTAAAGCTTGATTCGCATCATATTGCCGACACAAAAACCAAATTTCTCTAGCTTTTTTCTGCCCCACAATTCTAGCCAAATAACTAGCACCAAAACCGCCATCAAAGCTACCAACTTTCGGCCCTGTTTGACCGAAAATTGCATTATCGGCAGCAATTGTTAAATCGCAAATAATGTGTAAAACATGACCACCGCCGATCGCATATCCTGCCACCAAAGCAATCACAACTTTCGGCATCGATCGAATTAAACGTTGCAAATCCAACACATTCAATCGCGGCACACCATCATCTCCAACATAACCCGCAGTTCCCCGCACACTTTGATCCCCACCCGCACAAAACGCATATTTCCCATCAGTATGCGGCCCCGCACCTGTAAAAAGTACTACTCCAATATTTCTATCCTCACGGGCATCACAAAAAGCATCGTAAAGTTCAAAAACAGTTTTTGGACGGAAAGCATTACGTTTATGCGGACGATTAATCGTAATTTTAGCTATCCCGTCCATTTTGTGATAGAGAATGTCTTCGTAGGTTTTGACAGTTTGCCATTCAACTTGCATAGATGATTCTAAATTATTGACTCAAATTAAAGTATTACTCAGATCTTGCAGCCGGGGGGGTAGAACCTCCCTTTCTCTCGTTCCCTGGTTGAACAAATGGAACGAAAGAAAGAGGCGGGAGCCTCAAAAGTGCAAAATCTGAGTATTATATTTGCTATGGATGCGGAATCCCATTTAAAAATTTTCCCCAAACCTCCTAATACACAAAAATTACCCTTTGTCAATAGGCAAATTCTAATACCGAACAATTACCCAGAGCAGGCATCGATCGCGATCGAGGATGTACGGAAAAAAAACCCCAGTCAAGCTGCCATTTCTTACGATGTCAGCCCAACCCAAAAATTTCAAAATAGAAACATCATCAAATTGTGATTAGAACTTGTCCCAAGGAGTAGTGCAATGTTAATGTCTCACCAAATTTCCCAAACAGGTGTTGATCAAACAGAAACTTATCAGGTGTTGCACAACCAGGGATGTTTATTACTAAGTGCCGGATATTATGAAGAAGCACTTATATGTTTTGAGCAAGCAATTACCATCATGCCCAACCAAGCAGAATCTTGGTATCGCCGAGGAGAAGCGCTGGCAAATCTTACTGATTACAAATCAGCATTGTTAAATTTTGAACAAGTTTTAGTATTAGATCCGCAGCATCAACAAGCTTGGGCATTTCGGGGAACAGTTTTGATTTTTCTCGAAAGATATACTGAAGCATTGTCAAGTTGCGATCGCGCTTTACTTTTCAACCCAAAAGATTCCGAAACCTGGGTAATGCGCGGAGTTGCTTTACATCGTCTCAATCGTTATAAAGAGGCATTTAAAAGCTACGATCGCGCACTAGGCATCGAAAGAAAACCAATTTTAGAACAACTGTTTCAGCCCATTTTACCCTTAGTTAAACGGCTCAGAAGACAGATCCCCGCAATTCAGTTAGCTAGGTAACTTAACTTGCAGTTAAAACCAATCAAACTACTCAAGAAAGGGAAAAGGCAAACATTGTCTTTTCCCTCTTTTTATAGATATCAATAACTCCCTAATTACTCATAAAATATATCTAACTCTTTAAGTAAATTTATGAAACCTAAACTCGCTTTTTTCCTCAGCAAAAAGCAAACATTTTTAAGTATTTGCTTGCTCTCTCTAACTTTATTCAGTTGCACTAACCCCACCGAAACAAAGTCAGTTCTTGCTAGAGCTTCATCGATCGCTCAAAACCAAAACTCTGACCGCCAAGCATCTCTTTGGGCAAATAACTTCACCAATACTAATTGGATGGAAGAATGGGGCGTTAAAAAATCTGCTTCTTGGGGCTTAAAAAACATCGAACTCATGGAAAATTCCCAAAGCAAAATTACTAAATATCTGAGAGTCCGCTATCCAGCTGGATCTGCTAGTCCCACAGTCTCCAGAAAAGAAGAAGCACCTTTAGGCGGCGCTCAATTTTTCGCTCACTTAAATATGCAACCCCGCGATGCTTTGCGCTTAAGTTACTACGTAAGATTTTCCAATAATTTTGACTTTGTAAAAGGTGGCAAATTACCCGGATTATTCGGGGGAAAACTTAACACCGGAGGCAAAATTCCTGACGGAACAAACGGATTTTCTACCCGCTATATGTGGCGGCGCAACGGTGATGGCGAAGTTTATGCCTATCTCCCTACCAGTAGAGATCATGGCACTTCATTAGGTAGAGGTAACTGGCAATTTAAACCAGGAAATTGGCACTTTATTGAACAAGAGGTAATTCTCAATCAACCAGGAAAAAATGATGGCAGAATTCGGGTTTGGTTAGATGGCAAACAAGTACTAGAGCAGGATGAATTAACTTTTCGCACTACCAATGATTTGAAAATAGAAGGCATTCTTTTTTCCACCTTTTTCGGTGGCGGAGATGCTTCTTGGGCAACTCCTAAAGATGTCTATGCCGACTTTGCCAACTTCTCTGTAACTTCTGTAAATTACTAACACAAACTTGTAGGGCGAAGCATTCGGGCGACAATTTATGACTCAAACCCTAGATTTTATGTCCGAATGCTTCGCCCCTACAAAGGCAAATAATGCTTAACCGAGCAGTATTGCGTTGGATACAACGTCTCTACATTAGCTCTATCATTAGGGTGAATTAGTAATAATGTAACGCCCCATTAAACTAAGACAAAATTGCTCACTGAATCTTATTAATCTGATTTTGTCACGACAATGAAGTGAGTTTTTCCAGTTATTTAGCAGGACAAAAGATGATGTCATGGTTAAAATAAAATTTTAGCCATGACCCCATTTTTACTGTTAAGGAATTAGCCTCACATAGCAATTTTAATTACAAATATTACTAATGTGTTATTAAGCCCAATAATTCACGAGTTTGGGTTCCAACAATGCCGTCTACAATTAAATCCTTATCTTTTTGGAATTGCTTAACAGCTTTATCTGTAGCAGGGCCAAAAATACCATCAACCGCCATTTGGAAACCTACCTTAACTAAAGCTTTTTGAAGTTCGACTACATCTTTACCTTGCATGAATGGTTGTTGCAAACGTAGCGACCTTGGAGTAAAAGAAAACTGCTCATTCAAAGATTTATCGTTAATAATTAAACCCCGAACAGTTAAAGGCAAAGCCAAATCCCAGTTTTGAGAATTAATTATCTCTTGCAAAATATCCATGCGATAAACAGTTTTTCGTAACAAAGAATTGTTAGAATTTGCTAACCAGTCGCGCCGCACACTTATATAATGTTTAATCCAAGTTTGTTCACCAATATTAGCGACTGTACCAAACCTTTCGTTAGTACGATCGCACATCTTTGCCCAAGAACCATGAATCACGCTATCATACACCACAGCCACACCGAGAGCAGTTTGAATTCCTTGATCATTGGCAGAGTTTACACTAGGGTTCCAGTATATGCGATCGAAAAAAGTATCCTGAACACTTTGCATCACAGCATCTTTACCAGCCTGCCGTAATATATTGTGAAGGTTTTGGTCATTATTTAGCCCCCGATCTTTATTCTTCAGTCTGGGTAAATAAGAAGTTAATTGTGCAGCAAATTCGGCATTTACAGCATTACAATAATCTTTGATTAGCAGGTGAAGATTCCCACTATTAAGGGTCGTTTGGGAACGTCCATAAGTTAACCCACCTGGATCTTGCGGATGAGAGGTTACATTGGAGTAATCACCTAAGACTTTGCCTGTTTCAAAGATATTGACAATTGCTTGAACTGCTTTTTTTTGTAAATCGGTCAACATAAATTTCGTCCTTGATTGCGTGATAAGTTGGTAACTTGAGTAAAGGAAATGATGAGGGTTTGATTCATCATTTCCTCTGAAATTCAGACAAAAGATGGGTGATTAAGCAGCTAAAGTTTTAGCTAACTCGTCACCAGGAATGATAGTTGAGAAGAACACATACCTGTTATTTAACTGATAGCGACGGTCTTGCTTAATCAACCGCATAAAATCCTTGTGACTATTCCGAGATTGACCTACCAAACAACCAGCACTAGCAGCACCAACTTCTCTCAAGTCATAGCCCCAATGTTGATTAATACCGAATAAACCTTCATCAATAGCATCTCCGTTACGAATCCCATTCCTGTCAGCATCCCGATACACTTTCACAGCCAAACATTGAACTAAAGCTTCATGACGATCGGAATTTCCATGAGTTCCTACTTGCCAAGATCGGTATTGTCCAAAGGAAATTCTGGCTGCTCCTTTCAGATTCATTAGATTAAAAGTGTAGTAACGTCCCGGTTCAGTTGTTGCTAACCAGTTACCTACAATTTTGGGAATTCCAGAAGCTATTTCAATCACTATTCGACGGTCATTCCATTGATTAAAAGTATCTTCATTGGGTGTACCATCAGCATCCGCTCCTTCTATATAGACAATGTTGTAACGTTTTTCCCCAACAGCAACAAAGTAGTTTTTAGACTGCATATATTTGACAATGCGGCTGGGTAAGTCATTGCCTAATTTCAGAGGAACTACTTCCTTAACTTCTTTCAAAGCTTGGATAGTTTCCGGGCCTAATTCTGATTCAGATATTTGCCGCAAAGATTGGAATTCTTTGAGTGCTTGCAGGGAAAAACGTCCAAATTTTCCGTCTGCTGGTGGGTCAAGTAAACCTAAACGAATTAAGTTAGTTTGTACTTCTTTAGCTAATTGAGTATTCCGGGCTAAACTTTCCAAAGAAACAGATTCGACAATGGGTGTTACTTCTGTAGCTTGCATAGAAATCTCCTGAGATGTTAAGTATCAAGTAGTAATTTTTAGGAATTGGTTGATTCAAAATCTGATTCATTGGGGCCAGGTGCCCAATTAGGAGTGTAAACTTCGCTTTCTGCCTGAACTCGACCAACTAGAGTTGCTCCAGTTGTAGCCAGAAGTACGACAACTTTTACTGTGTCGTTGACCGTGAATTTTTTGGCTTCTACTGCTTCTCCAATAATGGGAGCGATGGCTGCGACTGCGGTTAAAGTTGCACCCCAAAAAGTTTTGCTTTGGAAGATGCTTTTAGCAGCTTTTTTAGGTAAATTTGATTGCTGTGTACTATCCATAATGATTTAGTTCACTGCCTTAACTGTTGAATTAAATCTAACCGCAGCTTTTAGTAAATGAAGTTGATAATAAGTGAGGAAAAATCATCTGTTTTTTAACCAAAAACACAATGCACATCCCACAAAATAGTGAGGACAGGTAAGAAAAAGTCATGTTACATTGCAACAGTGTTATCAGGCTGGTGGGAAAAATGACTGTTGAAGAAGCGCTACGCATTATCGATGTGGCTCTAAAGCCAACCAAGTTAAACGATGTTCAAGAACAAGTATTTCGGCAATCCTGGGAAGGACAGGGGTATTCAGGAATCGCAGAACTCATGGGCTACAATGCTGAGTACATCAAGAATATTGGTGCTGAGTTATGGCAATTACTCAGTCAAGCTTTCCGAGAGGACGTAACCAAACGCAACTTCAAGACAGTTCTGAGGCGCTGGTCATCACTAACTGATGTATCTGATGCTCAAGCAGAGACTCATCTATCAAAAATAGCTACCAATTATCACCAAGACTGGGGAGAAGCGCCTGATGTCTCAGTTTTCTACGGTCGCACTGAAGAATTATCGAAACTACAGCGATGGATTACTGAAGACCGCTGTCGCTTGGTAGCGTTACTGGGAATGGGTGGACTTGGCAAAACTGCTTTAGCAGGGAAACTGACAGAACAAATTCAAAATCAGTTTGAGTATCTGATTTGGCGAAGCGTCCGTTATGCACCTCCATTGAGCGGCATATTGTCAGATTTGAACACTTTTTTCGCCCAAGATGTAAAAATAGAAAAACCAGAAACAGTAGAAAGTCAAATTTCTTGTTTGCTCAATAGCTTACGCGCTCATCGTTGTTTGATCGTTCTGGACGATTGGGAGATGGTATTGCGAGATGGCGATATAGCTGGGTACTATCGCTCTGGCTATGAAGAGTATGGTCAATTGCTCAAGCGGGTGGCAGAAGAACGTCACCAAAGTTGTCTATTACTGATGTCGCGAGAAAAATCTGTAGATGTGGCTTCTTTAGCTGGTGAAACTTTACCTGTTCGGGCTTTACAAGTAAAAGGGTTAAAACCAGCAGATGCGAAAAAGTTGTTATTGACAAAAGGCTTTTCTGGTTGGGAAAATGGCTTAGATGAGTTGATTCAATTATATAGAGGGCATCCGGCTGCTCTAAAAGTTATGGCTACAACTATACAAGAGATATTTAATGGCGATATTTCGCAGTTTATCGGTCAAAGTTCTTTAGTTATAGGAGATATTTTTGCTAACTTAATTGACCAACATTTTGCGAGATTATCAAGTTTAGGGAAAACTGTGATGTACTGGTTAGCTATTGCAGGTAAGCCTGTGACTTTTTCTTATTTAAAATCAAAACTCTGGCCTAGTGTTTCTAGTTCGGAGTTACTAACAGTGCTGGAATCTTTGGTTAGGCGATCGCTAATAGAAAAAGAAACTAACGCCAATACCAATGAAGCTTCGTTTACTTTGCAACCTGTAATCATGAAATACACAGTTAAACAATTTATTGAATCTATGTCTCAAGATATCGCCAAAGTAATGAAAACTCACGATATTAATGAATTAGGGCTACTGCGAAGCCATGCTTTAATTGACGAACAAAACCTAAATGAAACCATTTTAAAAAGGTTTCAGGAACGTTGGCAAGGTAAACAAATAGAAATCCCACTTAAAAACTTACTTTTACAGTTGCAAGAATATGAATTTAAATTTAAAAGATACGCCGAAAAAAATATATTACTGCTATTAGGAGAAGTTAACAATTAATGGCAGATACAAAGATCAAATCAGGGTTATTGCTACAAAATCGTTATCAAGTTATCCGTCTCCTTGGTGGTGGTGGTTTTGGGAAAATTTTTGAAATAAATGATGGACAAGTTCCAAAAGTTTTGAAAGTTCTAGACCCACAAAATTTTAAAGATCCAGAAGTTAAAAGAAAAGCTCAAATTCTGTTTCAAAGAGAAGCGGAAATCTTGAGCAAATTGCAACATCCGGGAATTCCTCATGTTGAGTTAGAGGGATATTTTACTTGGCCTGAAGGTGGTAGCGAGCCATTACACTGTTTAGTAATGGAAAAAATTCCTGGGTCTAATTTACAAGAATGGCTGTCAGAGAGAGGGAATCAACCAATTACAACAGAAGAAGCTTATCAATGGTTGAGTCAGCTAGTAGAAATTCTTTCGTTGCTGCATCAATATCATTATTTCCATCGCGATATTAAACCATCAAATATTATGTTCAAATCCGATGGACAGTTGGTGTTGATTGATTTCGGTGCTGTTCGAGAAGTAACGAGTACTTATCTGCAACAACAGCAAGAAAATGTAACAGGTACAGTAATTATTTCTGCTGGCTATACTCCTCCAGAACAAGCAGAAGGGCGGGCTGTACTTCAATCTGATTTTTTTGCTTTAGGACGTACTTTTGTTTATTTGTTAACTGGTCAATCTCTGATAAATTTACCCAGAAATCCAGAAACGTGTGAGTTGATTTGGCGCGATCAAGCAGTTCAAGTTTCTCCTGAAATAGCAGATTTAATTGACTGGTTGATGGCTCCCTTTCCTGGTCAAAGACCACAAAGTTGCCAGGAAATATTACAGCGTTTAGCAAAAATTAAGCCTGGTTCATCTAAAACCAAGGTCGATTTACTACGCGATAAATTTCTAAAGCTTTCGGAAAAAGTTAATGTAAAGCATACTTCATTATTAGGTGGATTCGCCATTATATCGCTGTTAATAGGCAGTACCAGTTGGGGGCTTTTTTCACCTAAAGTAGCGAATTATTTCAACGATCGGGGATTAGCTCTTTCGCGAAATGGTAATTTTGAAAACGCTATGTTTTACTACCAATTTGCTTTAATGTTTGATGCAAAAATTGCCCAAACTTATCATAACATGGGATTAATTTATGAAGATACAGGACAACTTGATAAAGCGCGGTCTGCTTATAAAAATGCTATCCGATATGGTCTAAGTGCATCTTACAGTAATTTGGCAAGACTGTATAATTTAAATCAAGAATATACCACAGCAGTAGAGCTACTCCAGAAAGGTTTACCTCTGGCTAAAAATGAGGAAGTAAAATACGCAATGCTCAAAAATATGGGTTGGGCAAAATTAAAGTTGGGGCGATATCAAGAAGCTTTAAATCATTTACAAACAGCAATTCAGTTAGAGAGCGATCGCGCTCCAGCTTATTGCCTGAAAGCTCAGGTGATGGAACGCCAAAACAATAAGATCGCAGCTTTCTTAGCTTGGCGGAACTGCCTCAAGTACGCCAATGCAAAAAACCCAGATGAAAAGATGTGGATATCTATGGCATCATCTACTCTGAAAACTGAAAAGAGATAAATTATGAAGTACAATAAGTTGCACAAAAGGTTAACCATGAACAGTAAAAAACTGTCAAAATTTTTGGGCTTAATTATACTTTTGATCTTACCTTTATTATTTGCAGGTTCAGCAGTTGCTATTCATCTTAATAATCAACGATTAACTCATAGTTCTTTACGTCAATTTCGAGGTGAGATACTAATAGCTCAAGATTGTAGAGATGCTGAAACTGGTGAAGTTCGCGCTCCTACTGATCCGCTAATTCCTTATATTATCAGTCCGCGCCGTACTTTTATACTCAATAATCAGCCAAAGTTACGGTGGAATAAGGTTCCTGGCGTTAATAATTATACTGTTAGTTTGGTCAAAGGCGATCGCCCTATTTGGGAAACAACAGTTAATGGAAATGAGGTAGTATACCCTGGAGAACCCAAGCTAGAATCAGGAGTTGAGTATTCAGTAGTTGTTAAAGCTGAGAATGGTAAGTCATCTCAAGAGGAGAAATTAACTAATAGAGAGTTTAAATTGTTACCAAAAGCGGAAGCTGAAATGGTACAAAATGCCATCTCCCAACTAAATAAACAACAAACCACAGACAAAACCAAAGCTTTACTACGTGCTTACCTTTATATCGGTACTGAGTTAAAGTCTGAAGCAATAGACACATTAGAAGCATTAGTAAATGCTGGTACACAAGAAGCTACTATTTACCGTCGCCTTGGTGAATTATATTGGCAGTTAGGATTAACTTTGTGGGCTGAAAGTAACTATTTAGAGGCTGCCAAAAGAGCAACCGATCTGGGAGAGCAAGCGCAAGTACAAACAGCGTTAGGGGAAATGTATATTGCGATTAATAATCAATCCGAAGCGGCTCGTTGGTTAAGTTTAGCTATGAATAGTTACAAATCTTTGGGAAATATGCAACGAGTTAAGGAACTGGAAACCCAAATTGCTAAATTCAAGGTGAGTTTGTAGAGACTCCGACGCTTTTCCCAAGTATTGAGAAATTAAATTTATACAATTTTCTGGAAAAAGTCTTTCCTGTAGTGAATATTTTAATTAGTGAAGTGAGAGGCAAGAACTAAAATGAGTACAAAGAAATCTGCTAGTCAAATAGCAATTGAATTGCTACAGGAAGCTTACAACAAGTTTGAAGCAAAAAACTATAATGTTGCATTACACTTTTGCCAAGCTGCATTGGCTGATCCTCTATTAAGTAGTGGTGGTCAAGGAGATGGTGATAGTGGTAGTCAAGGAGGTGGTAATAGTGGTGGTCAAGGAGGTGGTGCTCCCAAGAGAAGACAATTTAATACAAGCTCAAGCGCAAAAAGAAACTTCCAACCGTTGAAGCAGTTATTTATTTAAAGCTGCTTTAGAGACGGCTTTTTCTATGTTTTTGAACTTTACTTACCTAAGCCTTTTAACAGCAATTTTAACTCTTTCGCTAAACGCGCCAGTTTTAGACCTACGCACAAAGTCTGAATTACTAGGAATAACTTCACAAAATTCAGAACCCAAACAGAGTCCAAGCACCAAGGAGTGTAAAACAGAAGCAGAGCAGTTACTTCAGCAAAGCGCTCAACTTTGGCAAAATAATAAGTATCATGAAGCTTTAGAAAGCTATCAACGAGTTTTAGCTATTTGTCAAAAACTTAGCGATCGCAAAGGCATTAGGGACACTACTTATGAAATAGGGCTAGTTTATGTTAGATTAAGTAACTATACTCAAGCACTCCAATTCTTCGAGCAGTCCCTAATTATTAGTAAAGAACTTGGTGACAAAAAAAGTCTTGGGAAAACTTTTGCAGAAATAGCAATGATTTATTATTACCAAGGACAATATTACCAAGCTCTTAAATTTGGGCAACAAGCTTTGGCTGTTGATCAAGAAATTGGTAACAAAGCAGGCATCGGGCATAACTTAAACAGAATAGGTTTATTCTATGAAGGTTTAAGCAACTATCCCCAAGCACTGAAATTTTATCAGCAGAGCCTTGCCATTGGTCAGGAAATTGACGACAAAGTACTCCTGGGGCGCACTTTAAATAATATTGGGATGCTTTACACTGCTATAGGCGAGAGTGCTAAAGCACTTGACTTTTATCAGAGAGCTTTGGTATTTCGCCGGGAAACTAAAAATTTAATGGGTGAAGCAAAAACTCTTCATAATATCGGGTGGGCTTATGAGCAGTTAAGTAACTATTCAAAAGCTCTGGAATTTTATCAACAAGCATTAGCTATTTCTCGAAGAATTGGCAACCGTGCTAGTACTGCACGCACTTTAAATAATATAGGAACCGTTTATCAAAAACAGGAGCAATATATCCAAGCTTTAGAAGTATTAAACCCAGCACTAGTAATTTTTCAAGAACTTGGTGAAAACTCATGGATAGGTAACACACTTGAGACTATTGGTAATGTTTATAAAGGTTTAAATCAATTTCCCCAAGCGTTAGATTCTTACCAAAAAGCTTTAGCAATTATTAGGGAAGTTGGCGATCGCCGAATTGAACGTCTTATCCTGAGTAACATCGGTGAAGTCCTAGTTAAAGAAAATCAGCTAGAAATGGCGATCGTCTTTTATAAACTATCCGTTAATGTTACTGAATCAATTCGTCAAGAATTGCGCTCTCTCCCTATTTCCCAACAACGTTCTTACACTACCACTGTTGCTGATACCTATCGTCGTCTTGCTGATTTATTGCTCCAACAAGACCGAGTTTTAGAAGCACAACAAGTCCTTGATTTGCTCAAAGTCCAAGAATTAGAAGATTATTTACAAAATGTCCGAGGAACTCAACAAACCGCTCAAGGAATTCCTTTAAATCCCCAAGAGCGACAAATTAATGATAAATACAATCAGATTTTGAATCAAGAGATTCAGCTAGGTAGAGAATTAGCTGAATTGCAAAAAATTCCTTTAGCCGATCGCACACCCGAACAACAACAGCGAATTGCTCAACTGAATCAAATTCAACAAGAAATTAATGGAAAATTTCTTCAATTTATTAATTCACCTGAAATTATAACTCTTGTCCAACAACTTAGTCCCAGCACTAGAGAACAAAATATTAGTTTAAACCAACTTAATACAATACGAGCGGATATTTTAAGACAATTGCAACCAAAAGCTGTGTTACTATATCCGTTGATTTTAGAAAATCGCTTGGAATTAGTTTTAGTTGCTCCTGATGCTCCGCCGATTCATCGCAGTGTCAATGTCAAAAAAGCCGACCTAAATAGAGCTATTGTAGAATTTAGGATGGCGTTGGAAAATCCCAAATCTGATGCTAAAGCTCCAGCATTAAAGTTGTATAATTGGTTAATTAAACCAATTGAAAAAGATTTAAAACAAGCAGAAGCTAAAAGCATTATTTATGCTCCAGATGGACAATTGCGTTACATTTCTTTAGCTGCTTTATATGATGGCGAACAATGGCTAGTGCAACGCTTTGTTACTAATAATATTACTGCTATGAGTTTGACTAAATTTATCAGACAACGTAGAGCGCAACCTCAAGTTATGGCTGGTGCTTTTGCGACTGGTCGTTATAACTTTAAAATGGAAGGTACTCCCTTGGCTTTTGATGGTTTAAAATTTGCCGGAGTAGAGGTAGAAAATATAGCTGCTATAATGCCAGGAACCATAAAACTTTTAGACCGTGAATTTAGTAGAGAAGGTACTATTCCCCGTTTAAATGACTTCTCAATTGTGCATTTAGCAACTCATGCTATGTTTGTCACGGGAAAACCAGAAGACTCGTTTATTGTATTAGGAGATGGAAGTTTATTTACTTTGCGTGATATTCAACTTTTGTCACTGCCAAATGTAGATTTAGTAGTACTAAGTGCTTGTCAAACTGGAATCGGTGGAAAATTAGGGAATGGGGAAGAAATTTTAGGTTTTGGTTATCAAGTGCAACAAACTGGAGCCAAAGCAGCGATCGCTTCTTTATGGAAAGTTAATGATGGTGGTACCCAAGCTTTGATGACAGCTTTTTATGCAGCATTGCAGTCAGATAATAATTCACTTGCTCTAGCGTTACAAAAAGCACAAATAGCACTTATTACAGGTAATGACATAACACTAAGTAAATCTCAATATCAAACTGTCCAACAACGCACACGCAGTAATTTACCATCAGCAGTAGCTAATGCTCTAAGCCATCCTCATTACTGGGCACCTTTTATTCTCATTGGTAACGGATTATAAATGAGCTTGTCGAGAGGTCGAGAATTGCTGAAATGTTGAGTAACAAGACTGCTCCAGTGAGGATTTTAATTATTAATAAAAAGCCCTAATTAATCACAAAAAAAATTAGGATGCAGGAGTAATTTTTCCTGAATCCCGATTATTTATTTAAGCTAATAGTTAATAGTTATTAACTAGCAATACTAAGCAAAAATCTCAGAAGGTGGAGAGTAAACTCGATATTGTCTGGTTAATCCCTGAATAACATTACCCATGTAAGTATTTCCAGAGTTAGAGATGTTCTTTTCTCCAATACCCCATTTTGCTTGGTCAATTGGGTTATTGACGATCGTATTTGCTGACACAGTATTTCCTGTAGAGAAGGTAGCATTGTCATCATCGATGTAAATTTCTGAGTAACCACCTTTAAGTACTTGCGAGTTATTTAGCAGTTTGTTACCACTGACAATATTGTTAGCAGAAGACCGGAGGCGAATTCCATAAGTGGAATTATATTCCACAATATTGTTTCTGTACTCGTTGTAGTCACCTAGATAAGAGTAGATACCACTAGTTTTGTTGTATCTGGAAATATTACCTTCAAACAAATTGTAATCAGAAGTTCTCGATGGGTCGATCGCTCCTGGTTGAACTGTGATTCCGTTACCACTTCCACCAGTACCATTGTAGGTAGCAACGTTGTTAAAGAAGTTTGTATGTTTGGTAGCAGTTACAACATTAATCCCATGACGTTTGTTGGAATCAGCAATGTTGTCCGCAACCAAAGAATACTCTAGATTATCAATGGTAATTCCGTCTTGACCGTTATGATCTGCGAGAGAATCTTTGATTGTTAATGCAACAGTGGGAACAGGAGCATAAGCATTTTCGTGGGGGTCGAAACCGTAGTAGGCAAAGTTAGTTACGCGCAAGTCTTCAAAAGTGCTATTGCCATAAGTTCCAAAGTTACCGTAGGCGTTCCGAGTTGAGGTTTGATTGCTCTTATTACCGTCTAATTTCAAGTGACGAATATTTTGATTGTAGAAGCGAGGAACTGCGATGTTTTCTTCTGCGGAGTGTAGTGCAGAACGCAACATTCCCGCATCTTCAAATTCCACATTATTTGCCTGTTTCAGAACAGTATTCCAACCGACACCAGAGAGATTAACGTTATCGTAGGTAATCAAAACATTGTCAGCAATGTTGAAAGTTCCAGGTAAAAGTAAGACTGTTCCTCCACCACTCATTCCGACTTGTGCGATCGCCTGATTAATCACAACTTGGTCATTACTACCAGTAGCAGTGAAATCAGCACCACCTTTATTTACAGTATCTTTCGCCGCCACCGCAACTGTCTTAGTCCCATCATGAGGTTGGAAAACAATACTGTATTTTTCATCATTATCGTAAATCGGATTACCCGTCATTTCCCCCGGTTTCACATTGACAAAATAAGTACCCTCTGCCAAAGTTTCGCTAATTAAACCTTCAGTTTTTCCACTATCACTTTCCGTCCAAGTAGTCCCTTTATTAGTCGAAGACTTCAGAACTGAACCATCACTCTTCAGCAGTTCAATAGTAGTTCCCGCAGCTAAACCATTGAGGAATATGCTCACAGTTTCTTGCTTGCCAATACTAAATTTATAGAAGTCATTAGCATCGAATTCCCCAACATAATCAGTAATCTTTTGGTAATCAGTTAAACTGCCAATATCACGAGCAGCTTCCTTAGTATTGCCAGCGCCATCGTTAGCTTTGTAGTCAACTTTTACATACTGAGGAGCTTGAGTAATTCCCGCTAAAGGATCGCCTACTGCTGAGTCCCAAAAAGTCCGACCTGTTTGACTAACACTGTAACTTTCTTTAGAATTTAGCCCTTGAATTCGGCTTGTTTTGTATGTTCCTTGGATCGTGTTGTCTTGATAACTGTTGTAGTCGTTACCCGGAGCTTTTTCTTCTATTCCGTACTTCGCAACTACTGATTTGTTGTTCAGGATAGTATTGTTTTGGGCGACATTGTTAGTTGAGTAAGTAGTTTGGTTTGTGGTTGTATTCAAGTAATGGTTAACCAGTATTTCGCCGTAACCTCGATGCCTAGATTGTGAGTTATTCAGCAATTCATTTTCCGAAATTGTGCTGTTAGATGCACCTTTCAAATGAATACCGCTTTGCCCATTTTCTTCTACAATGTTATTTTCAAGCTTGGTACCTTTTGCTAATTCTAAATAAATCCCATCTCGTTGATTGAATTTAACGGTGTTGCCCTCTAAGATGTTATTGTCAGAAGTTCTCTCTTTTTCACTTCCTGACTGCACCACAATTCCCCGAAAACCGTTATTAGTAACAACATTATTTCTGATCATGTTATTTTCAGAGTCAGTAACTAAATTTATGCCATGTCGGGTATTTGCATCACTGATATTACCTTCAACTACTGAATTGACAATGTTATCTAATGTGATTCCATCTTGACCATTGCGATCGGCTAAATTGTCTTTAATTGTTAATCTCTGTGTTGGTACTTTAGCATCACTATTTTCATGAGGATCTAAACCGTAATATTTGAAACTATGAACGCGCAAGTCTTCAAAGCTACTATCTTGGTAAAATCCAAAGTTGCCGTAAGCGTTTTTGGAACTGGTTTGATTTGCTTTGTTACCATCCCAACTCATGTGCCGAAAATGCTGGTTAACATAAATTGGTTTAGCAATATTTCCCTTACCTGAATCAGCAGCAGAACGAACCATTCCCGCATTAGTAAATACCACATTGTTCCCTTGTTTGAGAACAGTATTCCAACCAACCCCTGTTAAGGTAACATTATCATACAGCGCTAAAACATTGTCGGTAATATTGTAAGTGCCATCCAATAAAAGTACAGTTCCACCACCAGCTTTGCCAACTTGTTCGATCGCTTTATTAATCTCAACTTGGTCGCTACTACCATCAGTTAAAATGTCAGCACCACCTTTATTTTTGGTCGTAGAAGATGCTACCGCAACTGTTTTTGGTGCATCATGGGGCTGGAAGATTAAGCTATACTTTTCTCCTTGATCGTAAAGTGGATTACCAGTGATTTGATCCAGGTGAGAAACTCTAACTTGGTAATCACCAGATGCTAAAGTTTTGGTAATTAATCCCCCTGTTGTCCCACTATTACTCGCCGTCCAAAGTGTGCCTGAATTTACTGAACTATCAATCAGTGTTCCGTTATTATCAAGGAGTTCTAGTTTCGTACCTGCTGACAAACCACTGAGAAACATACTGACAGTTTGTTGTTGTCCCAAACTGAACTTGTATAAATCAGTTGGATCGGAGATACTAACAAACTCACTCTGCTTGTTGTAATCGGTTAATGAACCTAATTGAAATTCCATAATTCACCTGCAACTTGCAACTAATTTGCTGATTTATCAATCGCGCTTACCAATGGGATTCCTTACAGAGCCAGCCTTTCAAAAATTAATCAAATTTATCGATCGCTCTAAGTACAAGAGAGCCATTTTTTCGCAATACTTAGTAGAAAGACTTGACAATTTGCTATGACGATAACTTGCTGGAGAGATTTACTCCTTTAATAATTGTATTGACCGCATTCTTTTGCGAAATCTGTTCATCTAAACAGAGATTTTGGGCCAGATCATTTCCGCTTCCAGAATCTACACAATTCGGATTGCCCTCTATAGCTATATACTCCACATAGACGCTCTGGGTATTGTTGAGCACTAAAGCGTGAGGCTGACTCTGTTCAAACTCAATATTTTTCAGCGTCACTTTCTCCACTCGATCTAGCACAATACTGTCTACTTTGTAGTTCAACTCAGATTCTGGCTGAGGGGGAACAACTTCTAGAGAAAAACGACTCAATTCAATATTATGTACTCTACCAATAGATGAGTTAGCTGCTGAAACTTTCCCGATATTGGAATTACTAGCCTTAACATCTTTAGTAATGTTTGCTGGTTTGATAGTAATAAAAGAGTCGGGAACTTGTTCAGTTACATGAGCTTTAATTACTGTGCGTCCAGCACCCTGACCTTTAATAATGATATTGCTGTGGTTAATTTCTACAGGACGGAACAAATCTAATTCCCCAATCGGTAAATTAACTTGAATTATCCCTTGTAATGGTAAACTAGCAATCAATTTTTGCAGTGCCGCACCATCATCTTTCCCATCATTAGGTAGAACACCGTAGTCAATAGCTTTGACAATTTCCCTTGGTGTCGGTTTAGCTTGCACATTAACCTGCCACACAAAATTAGGAAGATCGTAAGCTGGACTGAACACCCTAGCCATTGAACATAACAAAATGCTAAAGCCAAACAATTGTGCGTAGTAAAGAAAGTTAGAAGTGCTCAGTTTCAACCATTTACCAAAACCTGTACCTGCAATATCACTCTTTTGGTTGCCACGATTAGACCATTTTTGCTTTGCCAAGTTCATCTGTGTATAAATTTTGATTAATGATGAACTCCACTGGGAGGCAAGCATATATAAAAGGTGAATTGGTTTAAGGTAGTCATCTCTACCGATCGAAAAAAGAATTAAACTCAAACCGCGAGTAAAGAGAAGCCAAAAAAAGATTAAACCAAGTTGTACCCAGTTGCCTGTTAGAGCATAAATAATCATTAATCCAGGCGCAATCAAAGCTGTCCAAATACTCAGTCTTTGATCGAGGATACAGTACCAAATAAACCAACCAACTTTATGTGGGCCAAGAGCAAGGGCACGACTACCATTACGTAGCATATTTCCGAACCAACGCCGCATATTTTGATAAGCACGCATCGGTACAGAACCAGAAATGGTTTCGATCGTATCAACCATCGCATCTGGAACATACATCATGTCGTACCCTTCTTTTAGTACCCAGTACCAAGTACTTTTGTCATCGCCAGAAAGAAACTTAAATTCGCCCCACAACCAGTCATTGAGCATATCCTTTTCTAACAAATCGGCGAAGCTAGGATTGAGCGCAGCTTCCGCTCGATATAAAGAAAAACGCCCTGTCAAACACAAAACTTTCTTAGCAAGTCCGTGCGAACACATATACAAATGTCTTTGGGCAAATCGTAAAACTAACCATTCTTCAAAAAACTTGGAACCTAAAACTGTGGCACGTTCATCGGTAGTTAATGCACCGATTTTAGGGAACATATTAAAAAATGGTAAGCAACCTTTGAGGACACCCGGGTTAATTACTGCATCTCCATCCATTAAACCAACAATCGTGTTTTTCGGTGGGTTGGAACGAGCGAGTAATCTCAAACCTTCTGCTAATGCCTTGCGTTTCCCCCCAGCTGGGTCAAGCATTGGCAGATATTTAATGTACTTGTGTTCTGGGTCTTCTTCGTCGAGAATTTTCCCGATCGCTTCAATTTCTTCGGGCGTGGTAACTACAATGACAATTGTTGGATTAATCAGACTTTTTGCATTATCTGCGATCGCCCGAAATACTTTATCCGTAATCCAAGGTTGCTCTCTAAAAGTCGGTGCAATCAAACAAGCTGTGGGTAATTCTTCCAAGGGTATTCTGTTAGCTTTGCGTCGCCAACCAGCAAATACCCATTTGCGATAATACCAACTCCGAAGTAACTGAAAGCCAA
This sequence comes from Floridaenema aerugineum BLCC-F46, assembly GCF_041929345.1. NCBI lineage: Bacteria > Bacillati > Cyanobacteriota > Cyanophyceae > Aerosakkonematales > Aerosakkonemataceae > Floridanema > Floridanema aerugineum. Next base: position 19,426 of record NZ_JBHFNQ010000255.1, on the reverse strand, counting down.
ACCAACTCCAGCGAACAGCACCCAAAGTTCCTACTGTTACTGCTGCCCATTCACCATAGACTGCTATTTGTAGCTGAGGACTTAAGTAATAGAGTCCAGCAAATCCACAGGCAGAGATCAACAGTAATGCCAGTAAATTGAGATAAAGTTTCGCTGTTGTGCAAAGATTTGCGGATTTACTCATAATGGCTTTCTAGCCCTCAGTTCTCGACTCGGCTGTTTGGGATGTGGCGATCGAATTACAATTGCAAAGGATGAAGAATTACCCAGCATCAGCTATGACAAATGTCCTACACTAAGCAGCAACTTGAGAAAGAACTGACTCCTCGATCGCTACTCTCGAATATAGTTCCCAACGAGACAAATCTAAAACAGGCATCTGACCATAAAGTGAAGACATCGCTGCACTAAACACCGGATGTTGTTTAGAAAGCACAATCCCATCACATTCCGTCAACACTTGATTCAAATCCGAACTTACCAACTGATGAATTTGGGGTAACTGCCGTTCCAAATACTCCAGATTGCTGCCTAACATTTTATCAATTTGCACATCTGGGTCATAAACCATCATTGGCACACCATCACGCCACAAATCACGAATCAGCGCAATGATTGGGCTTTCCCGCAAATCATCTGTACCACCTTTAAAGCTTAAGCCCAAAATCGCGATCTTTTTGGCTTGCATTTCATGAACCTTAATTCGTGCTGCCTCAATGTGCAATGTATTAGAAGGCAGAATCGAATCGACAATTGGTACTTCTACACCTAAACGACGTGCATTGTACGCTAGCGATCGCAAATCCTTCGGCAAGCAAGAACCACCAAACGCAAATCCCGGCATCAAATACTTCGGTGAAATATTCAGCTTATAGTCTGCACAGACCAATTGCATAATCGCATTGCTGTCCAAACCTAAAGCATCACCAATCCGACCGATTTCATTAGCAAAACCCACTTTCAGCGCATGGAAAGAGTTATTAATCACCTTCAACAATTCCGCTTCTTCCAAACCAACGTGATAAATAGGTGCTTTAATACTTTGGTACAAAGCCGCTACAAAATCACCACTAGCAGGATCTAACTCTCCAATCACCGTGTAAGGTGGTTCGTAGAAATCTCTCACAGCTGTCGTTTCTCGTAAGAATTCCGGGTTAATCGCTACACCAAAATCTTCTCCAGCTTTGCGGCGAGAATATTTCTCGACGATTTTAGTTAACAGATTCCGCGATACTCCGGGAAATACTGTACTCCGTAATACCACTACATGATATCTGTCAGAATTTCTTAATCCTTCGCCAATTTCACGGGCGGCACTTTCAATGTAGGTCATCACAGGGGAACCATCTGGGGCGCTAGGTGTTCCCACACAAATCAGTGACACATCTGCCCAAGGTACATATTGCTTGCCGCTGTTGACTGCTTTCAAGTTGCCCTTTTTGATTCCCGAAGCAATCAAATCATCTAGTTCTGGTTCCACGATCGGGCTGCGCCCTTCGTTAAAAGCTTTCACTTTTTCGCTGTTGGTTTCTACACCAATAACTTCATGACCCATTTCGGCAAAGCAAGCTGATACGACTGTACCTACGTATCCTAAGCCCCAAACTAAAATTCGCATAATCGCACCTTACTCTATGTTTATACAGGGATGAAATCTTTTGTCTGATTAGTTTCAGACTGTTTGTTGTGTACCTGAAGTAAGATTACTGGATTTTTTCGCCTATAGTTAACTTTTTTCTGCTTCTTCATGAAAAAAATATATTTTGCTTCTTCCTGCTAAGACTGCTTCATAATAAATCCACAATTAAAGTACTTTAAAACACTAGATTACAGGCAGTATGTTCTTCACTATTACTTAAGGCATAAGGAAGTTTACGCAAATAGTTAAATGTGATTTTTACTATTTTTTAATATTACCAAAAAACAATAAATTTAGCACAAAAAATTTTTGAGAAAGGATTTTTTTCAGCATAAATTTGCGAATAATTAGCAAATTAAATCTATCTTTCAGCAGATGTAAGACCGAAATCAAGTTACTAAGAAACCCTGGTTTAAGGACTGGGGCTGGGGGCTGTACTTCCCTGAAAATCAGGCAAGCAGGACTAGTACCCCTGAGAACTCACGCATTTCGCCAATTAATTAGGTTTATGAATCACCCAGAGTATGAGAAAGCCTAGAAAACCTGAAAAAAATAATTTATAGATGAGCTTATAGCGAGATTTACTACTATAGTAAGAATAACATTATTTCTCGCAATTTGTTCCTTTTGGTAGATTTTTAAAATTTATAGTTGATATTTACTGGGTTAGTTTATGCTCAGTTTCTATCCTTTATTTGGAAAAATTTTAGTTTCGGATTAGGGTCTCGAATAAACTTTTCTCCAGCCAAAATTTGAATTATTTTCAGGAATAAATTTTGCTCAAAAAAGGGAAGAGGAAACGAATATTTCCTCTTCCCTAATCCCGGCTTGGGCTGGTAGCCAGAAAATGATTTGGCTTCTCTGGTTAGATGCGTTAAAATGAATACTATGTTTATACAGGGATGAAGTGCTTATTAAGGATGGCTCTCAGACAGTAGTCTGTGCAGATCTGTAAGATTACCGAATCCCTTTTCTATTTGAAAAGGCTCCCAGGCAGAGGTAGAGAAATAGGGACTTAGGGAGACTTCCGTGAGCCGTCAGCCAAACGGTGGGGAGGTAAGCCCCCCATCCCCCCATCCCCCCATCCCCCCAATCCCTACTCCCCAGTCCTCAATCAATTCTGACCAGGTAAGCGGAAATTACTTAATCCCAAGCTTTGCCAATTGGGTAAATTGAAGGGTTTTTTCTGAAAAGTTAAACGAGTTAACTGTCCCACGCCACAAAACTGGTTAGATTGGCTGTATTGCGGTGGCGGCGGAATTCTGACTGTGACTCTTGCTAGAGGCTGTCCTGCTAAATTAGGAGGGACGCTGGGTGAGAGAGCTTGCGCTTGAGTAGATGGTAATTGTTGCGCGATACCTTGACCGCTAATAGGTTGAATTAAGTCAATTTCTCCGGCAATAATTTCGGGATAACCTGCTATTTCTACGCTAACGGGTTTCTGCATTTGCAAATTGCTGACTTCGTTGGCGGGGACTACTGCTTCTACCCAAAGTTCGTTGCAGTCTAACATGGTCAAGATCGATTCTGTGCGATTGATTTGTTCTCCGGCTTCGCGAAAGGTCCTGTAAACAATTCCCGCAGTTGGTGCAACTACTTCGTGATCTTGTCTAGCTAAATAACGTCTAGTCGTGCTGACTGGTTGTAGAATTGAACTTGGTTTAAACGCTTGAGTTTGCTTGAGTCGTTCCCTGCTATTCTCTACTTGGGTTGTTAGTGTAGTAACTAACACCGTTTGGGTCTGGATTAACTGCATTAACTTAGTGCGCTGATCCAACAGGCTGGTGCTGTTGTTATTCAAGGTTACGCCTGTTTGGAAAGCTTGCAAAGAATCTTTAGCAGCGGTCAAATTTGCTTGTGCTTGTTGAACTTCGGCGGTTACTGACTGCCAAGCAAAACGTAGTTGATCGACTTTTTGCTGAGGAACAATGCCATCTTTGACTAACTGTGTATAGCGTTCATAATCTAAACGAGCCGCTGTCGCTTTCGCTTTTGCTGCCTCTAAAGCTGCATTAGCTTGAGCTACTTCTTTTTCCGCCAGTTGTACATTCACCTTACCTAACGAATTATACTGTTGGTCTAGGTCTAATAATTGACTTCTCAGTATTGCAAGAGTTTGTTGAGCAGATTCTAATTGGCTGAGGTTAGTCTGTAGTTCCCCTTCAATTTGCAAGCGTTCTTGCTGAAACTGATTTTGTTGTTGTTTTTGCTCTTCTTGGGTGCGTTCGATTTGCAGGCGAATTTGTTCTTGCTGAGGACTAGGATCGACACCTATGCGGGCTAATACTTGTCTCGATCGCACTGATACACCCGGTCTGGCATAAAAAGCTTTCACATTGCCATCTATCGGAGAGCGTAATTCCGTAGTCCGACCATTAATTAAGCCATTTTCGACAATATAATGTGCCAGTCGGTAGGAAATTAAACTAACTCCGATACTAGCAACCGCCAATCCCAACAATACAAACATCGTACCCGTCGCCAGTCTTCGCCAAGGAATCGGTTGCTTCGGTTTCACAGGTGTGGCGAATGACTCTTGTACATCAATTTTTTGTATCATGTTTTACATTCTTCTACTAATGAACATCTAGGAATTAGGCAAAAATCAGCATTACATATCCTCAATCAACCACTCTGAAGAAAGTTCGCCTAAATCTATCGGAATACTGACCGCTTTGCCCAAACGGGGTCGATCGCGTGTTTGTTCAATAAAATCTTGCACTTGTAACGTGGCACCCCAGGCTAGCAAATAGCTGACAACCGTATCTAAACGTGCCATGTATTCTGCTTCCGTTAGGGGGAAGGAAGCTTGCTCTAAATACTTCCACATTATTTGGACAAAAATTTTGCCTTGAGTCCGCCTTAATTGTATATCGTAAGAGCGTCCCCACTTATTCAGCAATAGTTGACGTAAATTTGCTCCGGTCATGACCTACTTTAATAATTAAAGGCTTTATCCGTTAATGTCAAGAAATTATGAGAGGGGCATCAAAAAATGTAATAATACCAGATGAAAGTTGTAAACCAGTCTCTCAAAGGATTTTTGGGAGATTGCCCTCACGGGAAATTACACTTCACCATCCCAATTCTGAAAAGTTTTGGGGTGTGAACTACAAGGTTGTTAATTAAAAGATACAGACTCCAGCATAGGTTATGGCTCAAATTTCGGGATCTGCTGACGTGCCTGATATGGGTCGTCGTCAGTTTATGAATCTTCTAACTTTCGGCACTATTACAGGAACTGCTTTGGGGGCACTGTATCCAGTCGTCAAATACTTTATTCCTCCAACAAAAAGTGGTGCTGGTGGTGGTGTAATTGCTAAAGATGCTTTGGGCAATTCGATCGTCGCTAGCGAATACCTGAGTTCTCGCAATCCAGGCGATCGCTCTTTAGCCCAAGGACTCAAAGGCGATCCCACCTACATTGTGGTAACAGAAGACAAGCAAATCGCAGATTACGGCATCAACGCCATCTGCACCCACTTAGGCTGCGTCGTTCCTTGGAATATCGCTGAAAACAAATTTAAGTGTCCCTGTCATGGTTCCCAGTATGACAGCACTGGTAAAGTGGTCAGAGGCCCTGCACCTCTGTCTCTAGCATTGGTTCACGCCACTGTAGAAGATGACAAAGTTAGCTTTACACCTTGGACAGAAACCGATTTCCGCACTGGTGAAGAACCTTGGTGGGCATAGAAATTTTAAATTTTAGATTTGGGATTTTCCATTGATTGAGCAAGTCAAAAATCTAAAATTTAGTAATTGAAGCCTTCAATGTATTGATTAAAAGCTTGTCACGGATCTATTTGTAACAGATGAAAAAAGCTTGTTTAACGGCGACCTTGGTGAATAGCCAAAAAGCGATCGCCAAACTGTTCTTAGTGGCGATCGCCACCGTAGGACTTTTCCTCACCTCCGATCTCGTCGTACCTCAATCCGCTGCTGCATACCCCTTTTGGGCGCAACAAACCGCACCAGAAACTCCTCGCGAACCTACAGGACGCATTGTTTGCGCTAACTGTCACCTCGCAGCTAAATTCACAGAAGTCGAAGTTCCTCAGTCCGTTCTCCCAGACACAGTATTTGAAGCAGTCGTTAAAGTCCCCTACGACACCTCAGCACAACAAGTACTCAGCGATGGTTCTAAAGGCGGTTTGAACGTCGGCGCTGTGTTAATGTTACCTGAAGGCTTCAAAATTGCCCCAGAAGACCGCATTCCCGAAGAAATGAAGGAAAAAGTCGAAGGGCTATACTATCAACCCTACAGCGAAGACAAAGAAAACGTTGTCATCATCGGGCCATTGCCTGGGGATCAATATCAAGAAATTGTCTTCCCAGTCCTCTCTCCCGATCCGAAAACTGACAAAAACATTCGCTTCGGTAAATATGCCGTTCACGTAGGCGGAAATCGCGGACGCGGACAAGTTTACCCCACAGGCGATAAGAGCAATAATAACGCTTACAATGCTTCGGCTGCAGGCACAGTCTCTAAGATTACCGCAATTGAAGATGGTGGCTACGAAGTAACCATTAAAACCGAATCTGGTCAAACTGTAACCGAAACAATTCCTGCTGGCCCAGAATTAATCGTTACTGAAGGCGAAACCGTAAGTGCAGGCGCACTTTTGACCAATAATCCCAACGTCGGCGGTTTTGGTCAAGATGACGGCGAAATTGTGTTGCAAGATCCTAATCGCATTAAATGGTTAATGGCTTTCTTTGCAGCAATTATGCTTTCCCAAACTTTCCTCGTTTTGAAGAAGAAACAAATCGAAAAAGTACAAGCCGCAGAAATGAATTTCTAAGTTTGGCTTTTGAGTCTATTGGGAAAATAACTAACAAGGCGGGTAATTTGCCCGTCTTTTTTATCGAAAGACTTCAGTGTTACACTTAATATTGAGAGGTATGTAAGATGAGCAAACCTAACTTTAAAGCAATGAGTCAGAAAGATTTACAAGCTTACGTTCTTGCTCACCGAGACGATCGAGAAGCGTTTTATGCTTATGTAGACAAACTACACGCAGAAGCTACCTGGATTGAAATGCCACCATTAGAATCACCCGAAGATCTAGATAATTATCCTGAGTTTGTTGAGCGTATTCGTAAAAATTCTGATTCTAATTCTTGATTGGCAAAATTAGAGCGATCGCTTTATTTAGGCTACAGTAAAAGATATATTTTCTAGAACTACATTAGGAACATTCCCTCCACCTAAAACCTTTGTAGCATCTAAAACTTCTATACCTACTAACAACTCATTTTTACCAATATTTAAAGCAATTTCTTCAGTTAGTTGTAAAGTGCGGCACTGATGCTCACCTTCCGCAAGCCTAATGTAAAGAGCATCAATTTCTGAATCATAACTAATTTTCATAAATACCTCAAAAGTAAAAAGTATAAACTGTGATAACCACTAACTCAGTATCAGTTTCGGTAACAATGGGTACTACTTTCTTTACAGAGTAGAACTGACCTTGCCAATCATTATTATACTGAAAAATGGCTTGATATTTGTATCTACCGTTTTTCGCTGGTTGGCGATTACCTGTAACAATGGTATCAATAATTTCGGCTTCATTTGTACCTCTTTCAATTGCTTGCTCTTGAGCGTGTTTAGTTAATCTAATGGGTTTCACTTTGGTTAATCTATATTTAGGATACGGCTGATAAAAAATTGGGTTTCTGGCAATGAAATAGAAACCCAATTGCTTAAATTTTAAATGTCAAGAAAGCACTTTGGCGTAGCCTGTCGTAGCATTCGCAAACCGTAAAACAGCAATTAAATCTATCGATAAGTGCGATAGTTAATACTGGGGAAAATATTATCTATTCCCTCAACTTTTTGTAACCAACCGCTATCGATTTTCCCAGCATTGATGTCATCATAAAGCTTATTAAAGCGCATCAAATGCGATCGCGTCCGGCGCACCGCATAAGGAACCATCGTCCCAGTTCGCATAATAAACGCCCAATCAGAAGACTGCGCCAACAACAACTCCCGCGCCGCCTGATTTAGAGCCCGCCATTCCAACTCATCAGCAGGTTCCCGCTTAGCCAACTCAATCATTCTCTCAGCAGCCTTATGTAAATAAGGATAAATCCAAGCATTAGTTTCATTCAACCAATACTCATGGAAACCCTTATAACCCCAACTCGACTGAGCCAACCGAACCACTTGTTGAGTCGGATATTTTCGCAGATAATCAGCTAAATGAGTCATTTGGTATGTACTTTGCTCATGCCAAGACTTACGAAACAGCGAATCTAAAAACCAAGGCCCTTCATACCACCAATGACCGAACAATTCGGCATCATAAGGAGAAAGTACGATCGGTCTTTTCTGCATCACATTATATAGATGCCTCACCTGCTGCTCCCGGTTGTACATAAAATTACCCCCGTGTTCCGCAGCCTTTTCCCGCGCCCAATAAGGATCGTAAAGGGCTTTCTCTCCCAAGCCTAACCCCCGACCAGTGATTTTATGGTACTTAATCCCCGTATTCTTCCGTTGACCATTGGGCATAATGTAAGGCTTGATATATTCATATTCCGCCTCCCAACCTAAATCCTTGTAAAATTCTCGATATTCGGGATCGCCGGGATAACCCAACTGAGAAGACCAAACTTGGTGTGAAGACTCATGATCCCGACCAAAAGCTGCAATACCCGACTCCGTAAACACCGGAGTATAAGTCCCAAAGCGCGGACGAGGGCGACCATAAAGCATCGCGTGTCCATCAATAATGAAATAGCGTAAACCAGCATCAGCCAGCATTCGCTCCAAACCATAATAATAAGCACATTCAGGCAACCAAATCCCTCTAGCCGGACGACCAAAACTTTCCTCGTAATGTTCGCAAGCAACCTTAATTTGTGCCCAAACAGCTTGCGGGTACATATTCATTAAAGGCAAGTAGCCGTGAGTCGCACCACAAGTGATGATCTCCAAGTTATTGCTATCTTGGTATTGCTTAAAAGCCTTCACCAAATCGCCGTCATAACGTTCCCAGTACTCGCGAGTGTTCTGAAAATCCTTAGCGTAGAACTCTGACAAGTACAGGAGATGACCGTGATGACGGTTATGTTCGATTTCCTTTTCGACCAGTTCTTGTAATTTGCCTAAGTGATGATCGTAACGTTCTTGTAGCAGAGGGTCACGCAGCATTGACACCAGAGGCGGTGTCAGCGTCATCGTGATTTTGAAATCAATACCGTCTCGTTTTAATCCCTCAAATATGCGTAACAAAGGAATGTAAGTTTCTGTAATGGCTTCATAAAGCCACTCTTCTTCTAAGACATAATCACTCTCAGGGTGCCGCACAAAAGGTAAGTGGGCATGAAGAACAAGGGCGAGGTAGCCAATAGCCATAGTGAATGAGCCGTGTTGAAATAGGGTCAAACTGCGGCAGTAAAGGGAAGCTTTTGCAGTATTTTAAGATTTTAGTCGAAACCAGCCAGAGAAGAGAAATGTAGTCGCAACTTTGCTAAAATTTGCTGATTTCATGGGGGGTTGGGGACTGGGAGAGTTTTGAGTTTTGAGTTTTGAGTTTTGATTTTTGATTTTTGAGTTAGAGAGCCTTCTTGCCCCTTCTTGCCCCTTCTTGCACCTGGAGCACCCCTGCCCTGTTGCCTTCCCTCTAGTTTTTATTAAAATTCCCTTATGTTGTCTCCCACTGCAAATTTATGCAATTAAAAGGATTATCGCCTAGACTAGTTAGCCAAAGAGAGGAATTAACCTTAACTTCCTCATTAGACCCAGTGCAGTTGGACAACATGAAAAGCCAACTGGATGAAATTTTTATAGCTTTGGAAGCATTAGCCGGAGTTGATGAACAGGCAATATTGGCAGCAGCAAATGCGTTAAATATCCAATCAACAGCCCAGGAGAGAATTAACCTGTGGTCAAGACACCAGCCTGTGAGTGAAAGTGTTGAGGTAGAGGAGAGTGAAAGATTGAATGAGGAAGATTTGCGATCGCTAGTCTTAATTATCAGCCATCTAGCCAAACAACACCAAGAACTAATTCGTCGTGCCGTCGCCCTCCTAGAACAACTAACAGAAGAAAAACGACAACTTAACACCTCCAGTTTGCTAGACGACTACATCAAAACCTTCAGCAAGCTATACTCTGAGGGCATGAAACACCAACAGACATTATCACCCGATGCCTTAACTCAACAAGCACTTAAAAAAATCATGGATTTACTTTTCTACAGTACATCCAGCGGACATCAGCGCCTCTGGTACTCCCTGTTGGAAAAAACACGCTAATAAACCACTTACTCCAAAACTTTTAAGTTTTCACTAATTAACTCAAAACTCAAAACTCAAACCTCAAAACTCAAAAATTGCCATTATGTCCTCCAACTCAGTTCTGCGACGCTACACCCCACCCACCTGCACCCTAGAAATAGTTTCCCAAAGCTCACCCCTATTTCGCTCTTTTGGTCGTTCGGCCGACAAACACCTCAACTTTTCCCTCAACTTCGACGATCCAAGACTACCTGAAGAAAAGCGAATCACCATTCATGGCAGCAAAGACCAATTAGAAACACTTCACCAAGAAGTAAAAGCCTACATCCAGCATTTTTTAATCGAAAAACCCGAAAACTTCCCCGGATGGCACTCAGTATTCACCACCCAAGAACAAACACCAACCACCACCGAAGCAGAAACACAAAGCGAAATAACTCAGTTAAACCCAGAGGAAAAAGAGATTATCACCATCTCTAGCCAGCAGGATATCCCCAGCGAACCACCAGAAACAGCCGAAACAGCCGAAACAGACCAGTCTCCTCCCACCCAAGAGAATTATCAACCAATCACTACCTCTAGCACAACCAATTTACCCCCCCAAAACCTGCATTTCCCGAAAGCAAACGGTGGCATTTACTTACAGCCTCGCAATCTACTTTCCCACGATTTGTTCCTGGGTTCTCTAGCTAGTCCAGAATCAGGGTCAGCAATTAACCTTAGTTTGCTGCAATTATTCGACTTAGCCACCGCCCTGGAAGAATACAAAGCTGAACAAAAAGGTTTACCCAATAGCCGCCGCACCTCTGAGCGTAAACTTCCTCCCTACTGGGCAATTTCTGCTGCAATGGTAACAGTAACAGTTGGCTTAACCGCAGGTGTTGCCAAAATGCTAGACCAAGGGAAACGCACTCCCGAAGCAACTCCCGCCGTTATTAACCCTACAACTACAACCGACCCAAATCAAACCAATCCTAATCCGCTACTACCACAACCACAAATTGCTGCTGTTCCCTCACCTTTACCAGCACCAACGCCAGGAGTAGCAACTCCACCTACAACTTCTGTTCCAACTCTACCATCTCCACCCGGACTACTAGGCAACCAAACTCCTAACCCCACTGCTACACCACCGCTAGGAAACAACACTCCTGGTACTCCTACTCAAATTCCACCTGTGGCGGTAGCTCCTAACACTCCTACATCCCCGTCAGGAAATAATAGCGCACTTCCAACTCCCCCCGGAGGATTGCCACTAGGAACTTATCGCATTGGTAGCACACCTACTAGCGTACCCAGCGTTCCTCCTAATCCCGTTACTACATCACAGGGAACAATTAGTATCCCTGTGAATAACACTCCCACAACAGCTAGCACCAAAAAACCATCTGTCAATCCCACACCAATAGCTCAAGTAACACCACAAACTAGAACTACTCCAGAAACTAGAACTACTCCACAAGCTAGAACTACTCCACAAGCTAGAACTACTCCACAAGCTAGAACTACTCCAGAAACTAGAACTACTCCAGAAACTAGAACTACTCCAGAAACTAGAACTACTCCACAAGCTAGAACTACTCCCCCTAGCCCAACTGTTGTACAGATGTTTCCCAGACAAACACCAGCCCCACTATCACCAGTACTATCCAACCTTTCGACTACACCACTAGCTGCAACTCCCCTACCTTCTGCACCACTAGCTATAAATCCCCTTTCTTCTGCTTCTGAGCCAAATACTCAGACTCAGGAGAAGCCTACTCCCACCGCAACGCAAAAGCCAAAGGAAAATCCTCAGTTGGCTGGATTAGGTCATCAATTGGGAAATTCTACTGCTGAACCAATGCTTTCTAATACACTCAGAGGACAGCAAAATGGTCAAGCTATGGAAAGATTAGATAAAAAGGATTCGGAAGTTACAGCTACGGAAACCTCTGGGGCTTCGACTATGGCGACTTTGACTACTGACACTACTCCCAAAAATAACGCTGCTGGGAATGCTAGCAATAGTAATTCTCTGTTCGATCAAATACCACAGGTGGCGGAAGCGAGACAGTTTTTTCAGCAACGCTGGCAACCACCTTCTAGTTTGACTCAAGATCAAATTGAGTACACTTTAGCTCTAAATGCTGACGGTACGATTAAGCAAGTAACTCCGCGAGGACAAGTAGCACAAATTTACTTAGATCGGACCCAAATACCTTTGAAGGGTGAACCTTTTGTTTCTCCCGTTGATGGCGGAAGAACTCCCGAAATTCTGTTGATTCTGCACAAGAATGGTAAGGTAGAAACCCGTTTACAGACTTTGAATTGATTTCCTTACAGAATGACACGGGAGCATGAAAGCCACCATGATTTATCTGGTGGATGAAATGCGACATGAGCGAATTTATTCGCTGTCAAGATTTCTGGTTTTGAATATAGCGTTTCACTGTTTCATTGCTAACATTACCAGCCGTAGAGACAAAGAGCGAATGGTAGATTATTAAATGCCGATGTAAATGGGTCATTTAATATTACCAGAAAAGTAATTCCTGATGTCTTAGACCAAGGAATAAAGGGTTTGCCGTTTAAAGAAAGTGGTGCACGGACCCACTACGAATGACTAACCTTTCCGCCTCTTGAGTAGGTTTGAGTAGGTTTTGTTGAGCGGTAGATGCACTTTAAAGGACAAATTGTGATTTACTAAATTTTTATTTCTTAAGCGATAAACAGGTTAGATAGTTAAACAGACATTGTTTCCATCTGTGAAGCTTTGTAGCTGTCAACATAGCTTGGTTCTACCTCCTCTAGCCCAGAAGGTTGAATAGCTTCTATGGGCATGACCTCTGTTACTTTTAGTACCTCGCTCTGCAAATTGAAGATTTCTTCTAAGCTTTCCCAAGATGTGGCGAAGGGAGGTAGAGCTAGGGAACAGGCTTTCCAACCACCTCGAACGGGAACACCAAGCTGTTGGCAATTTCCACCACGTCTTCCTTCTGGGGTGTAAAACCGACAAGACCTACAGGCTGAAGTAACTGGATTGAGCGCCATCTGATTTCTCTACTTCTTTGCAGCGATCGCTGCGGAACTTTATTTCTGATCTAGTTATCGCAAATTGCCAGGAGACAAGATTTGGCTTCAAATATTTATCCTGTCTGGGTTGTAGCGATCCCAAAGACAAATTAAATTTTAGATTATCTTCACTTTTACGTTAATAAACTTATACATAATGTAAGTGAGAACTCGGTTAATCTCTATAAGAACAAACGCGGGATCAATGCAAACTTTAAGTGGCTGTCTTATCATAGTTGAATGTCTTTACTCTAGAGATTACACTTATAAATAAATTTATCCCGCAATATTGCTGAAGAAAGATTTTTCAGTTACTTTATCTAGTAAAATGAGAAATGGTATTTGGGGATCGGGTAAATACTGGGGAATAGTTGTGTGTTGCTCCCTACTTTTCCAGGGCCAGAAAAGCCTATTTAAGTTAAGTTACTGTAAATTACAGCAAATCTCTGATTAATAAAAATCATACTTAAGTAAGAGACGTTATCTATAGTGGGTGTAAAGTAGGAAAATTCAGGTAGGTCATACTGCACGCGGTCATAGAAGTATTACAACTAACTTGTATAAGCTGAACTAGCAACAGTTAGCAGTTTTATCTACGATAATTGTCCTTACTACCCAAGAAGTTTAGCCATGAGTAAGCTTTCACCTGTTGAGCCATTGCCAGAAACAATCCTGAACCAACCTTGCTCTCCGGTGGTTCAGGGTGTACTTAGCTGTTTAGATGTGCAGCTAGAGGAAGAAATAGCTCAGTACCGCCGTAAACGAGCGAGCAAACAAGTGCGTCAGAAAGGTGCGACTAGGAGTAATGTTGGTAACAAAGGTTTGGATTTGATTTCTGTTCCTGCTTGGGAAAACCAGGTACAAGTACCTACTTTGCCAGTAAAAGAGTTTGTGGCGCAGCCGTTATTAAATGATAATTTAGCTGAGGTAAAAACAACGCCTTTACCCGATCGCGAGGAAACTGCTACTGCTGCAACTATATTGAATGGAAAAGCTTTTGTGGCAGGAGAAGCAAAACTAGAATTGCCAAGTCCTAGTCTGGGTTACAGAAACCCTGTGGTGGCGAAACAGTTGCCGGATGAGTATTTACAATCGTCGGAAGCGCTGCGGAAAAATCTCGATGATGATGAGTTTGTTGAATCAACGGCAACCCCCAATAATAAGCTGATGACTCCTTTGGGGATTGGTTCGATGCTGCTGTTGTTGGTGGGAGCAGCTACTTTGGGTTATGTGGCGATGAATCCGGCTACGATTAGCCATTTAGCTAGAAATAAGCAGTCTGAGAATGCTTCTATAACAGCGGCTTCTGGTGGCTTGAATGCTGGTGGGATTCCGAATACGCCTAATTTAGCGGAACAGGAGTTTGTGGAATTGAATCTGAAAACGCTAAGTACGGTGAATCCAAGGGGTTCTGCTATTAGTCAGGTGGCACCGGGAGCAACAAAAACTCAAGTTCCTGTAAATCCTCCTGCGCCGTTACCTAGTCCGGCGGCGGTTACTAATAGGTTGGATTTACCTTCGGCTTTGATCCCGCCTGCGGTGCAATCGGGTATTCTTCCTCCACAGTTAGGACAACCACCGATTCCGACGACTGGGCCTTCGGTGGTGAGTTCACCGAAGGCTGCTGCTACTAGTAAAACTCCCTTGAAAAATCCTACTGCTACGAAGAAGGTTGAGAATAAGTTTTTGGTGATCGTGTCTTATGGTGGCGATCGCAGTTTAGCCCAAGCCCGCAAAGTTGCGCCACAGGCTTTGGTACGCCAACTAAGTCAAGGTAGAGCAATTCAATTGTCTGCATTCCCTGATGAAAAAGCCGCACAAAAGAAAGTGCAGGATTTGCGGAAGCAAGGAATTTCGGCAAGAGTCTATCGGCTTTAGTCGGGGACTCTTGACTCTTGACTCTTGACTCTTGACTGGGGAAGTTTTGAGTTTTGAGTTTTGAGTTTTGAGTTAGGGAGAGTTTGGGGAGTGAGAGAGTTTTGAGTTTTGAGTTTTGAGTTAGAAAGAGTTGGAGAGTTTTAAGTTTTAAATTCTCCTCCGCTCCTCTGCCCCTGAAGCTCCTGAAGCCCCTGAAGCCCCTGAAGCTCCTGAAGCTCCTGAAGCCCCTGAAGTTCCTCTGCCCCTGAAGCCCCTGAGACTTGTAGCATAAGAATTAGGAATTTATGGGAGCAGCGGTGATGGGATTGATCGATCGCATCGTGCGCGTGATTCGTGCAAATATCAATGATTTAATTAATAAGACGGAAGATCCTGAGAAGATTCTAGAACAGACGGTTCTGGAGATGCAGGAAGATTTGATTGCGCTCAGACAAGCGGTAGCAGCAGCGATTGCGACTAAAAAACGCACGGAACGGGATGTTAATCATGCTCAATCTCATGCTGATTCTTGGTATAGTCGCGCTCAATTGGCGCTAGAAAAGGGAAGTGAACAATTAGCTAGAGAAGCTTTAGTCAAACGTAAATCTTACTGGGAAACTGTTCAAGCTTTACAAGGGCAACTTACTTCTCTAGACACTATTATTAATAAGCTCAAGCAAGACTTGAGAACTTTGGAGGGTAAGATTGCTGAGGCAAGAATGCGGAAGGATATGTATATTGCTCGTGCGCGATCGGCCCAAGCAGCGGCGAAAATGAATGAGTTAATGGATAGATATAATCCAAGCGGGACTCTTCAGGCTTTTGAGCGCATGGAGGAGAAGATTCTGCAATTGGAAGCACGCTCAGAGGTAATTGAAAATATGGGAAGTCGGGAGTTAGAAAATAAGTTTGCGGCTTTAGAAGCGGAAAATGATGTTGATGCTGAGTTGGCTCAAATGAAGCAAAGAATTGCGGGTGTCTCTGAGACTCAGTTACCTGGGGCTGGTCAGTCGTCTGCTGCCAAAAAGTTAGGTTTTGATGCAGAATGAGAACAACGTGCTCTCGACTGGAAAATTCCTAAATTGGACAGACAAGCTTGTTGTTTCTAGTAGTTACACTGGAATTAAGGCGGCCTATTTTCAGTCGCGATGTTAGTCTGTTGTGTAATTCCCTGGAAGAAGCGGCTTACACTTGAACTTATATAGTTGTTTAGTGACTGAATTAATTTGGCAGATAGCCAACTGAATTCTCGCTCAGGTTAGGATCTTGCCAACAGTCTGTTTTAATCGCCCCTTGTACACCCCGAAAGGAAAAGTAAAGTTATGGGATTGTTTGATCGCATTAGCCGAGTAGTCCGAGCGAATCTTAATGATGTAGTTAGTAAGGCTGAAGACCCGGAAAAAATTCTCGAACAGTCAATTATTGATATGCAGGAAGACCTGGTGCAGTTGCGTCAAGCAGTTGCTCAGGCGATCGCTACGCAAAAACGCACCCAGCAACAGTATAATCAAGCTCAAACTGAAGCTAATAACTGGCAGCAACGAGCACAGCTGGCTTTAACTAAAGGTGATGAAAATCTCGCTAGGGAAGCTTTACAACGGAAAAAGGCTCAAACTGAAACTGCTACCGCTCTAAAAAGTACTTTAGATCAGCAAACGACTACTGTAGATACCCTCAAGCGTAATTTGATTGCTTTGGAAAGCAAAATTTCTGAAGCTAAAACTAAGAAGGATATGCTCAAGTCTCGGATTGCTGCTGCTAAGGCCCAAGAGCAAATCCAAAATGCTGTTGGTAAGCTAGGTACTAGTACGGCAATGGGTGCTTTTGAGCGCATGGAAGAAAAAGTGCTGATGATGGAAGCGCGTGCTCAGTCGGCGCAAGAGTTGACTGGTAACAATTTAGAACAGCAGTTTGCGGCTTTGGAAGCTGGTAGTGATATTGACGATGAGTTGATGGCAATGAAGGCTCAGTTGGCTGGTACTCCTCAGAATCAAGCGGCTTTGCCTGGTACTGCGAAATCTAGCACTACTTCTGGTAGCACTCCATCAAATTCGGCAGTTGATAAAGATTTGGAAGAACTAAAAAGACAAATGGATCAACTATAAGTCAATAAATTTTTTAAATAGCATGAGCCTGGATAGATAAATGTTTCTATACCAGGCTTAATTTCTGGAAGCATTATGAAACCATTGAAAGTATTTTTGTTACTGATCCCTGGTGCGGCGATTTTGTTTGTTTTGGCGATCGCTACGATTTTGTTTACACCGTTTTTAGATGAAATCAATAAGTTTGATATTCGGAATCATCTAAGCGAACGAGTGAAGCAGGTTACAAAAATAGATATGCCGAAAAATGCCAAAGTTATAAATATTAAGTCTGGAAGTACTTTCTTTGGCAAGGGATATAGTTCTATTGTTTTAGGGTTAACATCTCAGGAAACACAGGCTTTGATTGAAAAGGTAAAAAATCTCCCGGATTGGAAATGGAAATTTTCCTCTGAATGTTTATCTACTACTAAAAACCAAAACTTAAATCCTGAACAACTGAGAGATTTGGATGGTCAAAAAAATGCTTACAGACTTAATAAGTTGGAAGCGGGATTTAACCGCCAAGCTGTCTTTTGTCCAAAACAAAATAGGATGCTAGTTAGGGAAGATAATTATTAGCTGCGTTAATGTAAAGCATTTTAGGGAAAATTCCGTTACAATTTGGAGTATTATTCAATTTCCCTGAAGCAATCCCTTCTCACTTTCAGTTTGGCAGTTGGTACTATGCTCAATGATCTTTTTCCGTTTAGCTTTTCTGTAAATACTACTGCGATCGCAGGTGCTGGTTTATGGTCACTAGCTTTATATTTAGGCTTTTGGCAATTAAGCGAATGGATTATGGATCAATTGAAACGCTGGTTTAATTTTGCTGAACGCAGTCTCTACACTTCGGAGGCTGAGTTTGAAAAGACTCGTCGAGCTAGAGAATCACAAAATGCTTTTTACGCATCTATCTTTAGTATTATTCCTTTTTTGGTAGCAGGTGGAATCTGTAATTATGGCGTAGAACTTACTTTAGGTAGCAGTTGGGCGATTAGTATGGGAATGTTGGCTTGTGTTGGTTGTGGGATTTATGAATTGGGTCGCCGAGATGGGATGAAATAGGGACAAGGTGACAGGGTGACAAGGAGAGTTAAATTTCACCATTCTCCTGTACGCCTCTGGCTTCTGCTAACTCTTGTTGAACTATTTGGGCAATTTTGTTAGCTGCGCCTGATTGACCTCGGATGGCTCGGAGGCGATCGCTCATTTCAAGCAATCTTTCTGGGTTTTCTAAATAATCTACCACCATTTTAGCCACAGTTTCCGGTTGTAAATTTCCCACTAATTCTGGAACAATTTCGGCTTTTGCCCAAATATTAGGCCAAGCAAATAATTTTTTATTTCGTAATACTAACCAGTTAATTATAAGAGCGAAAATTGAACCTAAAACTGGGGCATTTGCTAATAACCCTGGTAAACCATCCCAACTTCGCATTGCGTCTAATTGTTGGGTGGGAATTAAGACAAACATTGGCATGGCTAAAGCACCTAATTCGGCGGTATTTGCTCCGACAGTTGTCAGACAAAGACGGCATTGGGATAATAATTTATATGCGGGAAATTCAGTGCATAATTCTACAGTTAAACCGCTTTCAGTTTTGAGGAAATATTGATTTGATTCTGGAGAAAAGACTAATTCAGCACTTGACCAACCCAGCTTTTTAATGATAGGATTTTGTTGAGTATCGGCAAATTTAGCTAAGGTTTGAATGTCTAAAGTTCGAGCAACAAAGATGATAAATTTGGTGGTTGGTCTTAAGGTGTGGATTTGTTGAGCGATCGCCAACCCCAAAGGCACACCCTGAGCCAATTTAGCAGGCTTCGACCCTGGCAACAACCCAATCAATTCAATCTTGCCCCACTGCCCCACTGCCCCACTGCCCCTCTGCCCCTCTGCTCCCTGAACTTCTGCCATTAAATCACCAACTACGGTAAATTTATCAGCATATTTTTGGGGAGATTTAGCGATAACTTTAGGTGTCATGGCGGCAAATCTGTCAATCCATTGATGCCAACGTGCGTCCCATTCGGCATAAATAACGGTGCGATAATTTAAGCGTTTGCCAATAATTACAGTGTAGAATTGATCGCCACCTAAAAAGAGAACTACGCCATTTTTTCGCCAATCCCAATTTTGAGCGGTTTTACCTGTTAAGAGAAAGGAGAAAAAGTGTTCGGGGGGTTGGATGCGATCGATCTCCGGGTAACTTTCGGCAATTTCGACTTCTTTGCCGCTGGCGTTGGGACAGGGGGATAAAATTAGGGAGATGCGGTATGATGAGCGATCGTTCCCCAAAACTTGCCGTAAAGATTTAACCACTGGACGCACCCAAGTAGCTAATTCTCCGGGGCCATTAGAAAGAATTAAAATATCAGATGGTTGCATAAACATTATGGCTCTCCCGGATTTATGGTGATAACAAAATCTTATTTAAATGTAGGGTGTGTTAGGCACGGGCGATAAATTCAGCATTTCAACCCATAAATAAGTTCCCGTGCCTAACGCACCGTTTCCCTAGTTTGTAACACTAATGAA